>DATFVX010000052.1:0-17201 GCA_035259985.1 Acidimicrobiales bacterium
GTCGAGGCCGCCCTCGAGGTGGCGCGCGCCGGCCTGCGCGCCGATCCGGTCGTGGTGCCGCCGCCGGCACTTCGGCCGTTCCTGGGATTCGCCAGGCTGTCACCCGCCGCGCTCTCGGCGATCGCCCGCGTCGTGGATCAGGACGACGACTTCCGTGACCGCGTGGCGGCGTCCGTCGACGAGGACGCCGTGGGTCGTGGCGGGTGGCTGTGGCTGACGCGCCCGGACGGCTGGCAGGACGACCTGGCGGCGATCGAGAACGAGGACCGGGAGCGGCGGGCGAGCCGCGCCGCCGAGCAAAGCGAGGCACGCGACGAGCGATCGGCGGCGCGGCGGCTGGCCGCCGCCCAGGCCGCGCTCACGCGGGCCGAGACGGTCGGCGAGGAGCGGCGCCTCGAGCTCCAGCGGCTGCAGCGGGAGCTGGACGACATGCGCCGCACCCGCACGGCAACGGATGCACGCGTCGCCGAGCTCGAGGCCGCGGTCGCCGGCCTCGAGACGGCGCGGGCCACCGCCGTCCGCAACCTCAAGGAGGTCGAGGGCCGGCTGGTCGGCCGGGCCACCGAGCTGAAGGCCGTCAAGGCCCGGCTGCGCGAGCTCGAGGCCGAGGCGCCGGGTGCTGGGCCCGACGAGCGCCGTCGTGAGGAGGTGCCGGCCGACGCCGGGGACGCGGGCGCCACCGCGCCGGGCCCCGACCTCGGCGCGGTGGCGCGAGAGCTGGAGCGGGCCGCGCAGGGGGCGGCGGGACTGGCCGACGGCCTGGCCGGCCTGGCCGCTGCGCTCGGGGATCGGCAGGCCGAGGCAACCCCGTCACCGCTCGCGCCGGAGCCGGCCGGGCGCGGGCCCGCGGGTGCAGGGGCGGCAGCCCGTCCCGGCCGCCGCACCCCGGTGGCGTTGCCCGGGGGGCTGCTGGACGACTCGGTCGCGGCCGCCGAGCACCTGTTGCGAACCCCCGATGCCGTCCTCGTGGTCGACGGCTACAACGTGACGATGACCGGCTGGCCGGAGCTGGGGGCCGGGGAGCAGCGCCACCGGCTGGTGGCGCTGCTGTCGGACCTCGCCGCCCGCACGTGCAATCGGGTGGAGGTCGTGTTCGACGGTGCGGAGGTCGACGGCGGTGCCGTCGCGGTCCCGGCGCCGGTGCGCCGTTGGGTGCGGGTCCGGTTCTCCCCGCCGGGCGTCGAGGCCGACGACGTGGTGCTCGACCTCGTGGCCCAGCTCCCCGCGGGCCGTCCCGTGATCGTCGTGTCGAGCGACAACCGGGTTCGGGAGGGTGCTCGCCGCGGTGGCGCCAACCTGCTCTACTCCCGTCAGCTCCTCGACACGCTGGGCGTCGGCGCCGGCTGAACCCGAGGGACCCACGGCCCGCCAGCCGGGCCCCTTGCACCGGAGGCCCGATGGCAGAGCGCACCTACGACGTGGTCGTGATCGGTGGGGGATCGACCGGGGAGAACGTCGCCCAGCGTGCCGCCCGCGGCGGGTGCCGCGTGGTCGTGGTGGAGGCGGAACTGGTGGGCGGCGAGTGCTCCTACTGGGCCTGCATCCCCAGCAAGTCGCTGGTGCGGCCTGCACAGGCGCTCGTCGATGCGCGCGCCGTCGCCGGGGCGTCGGACGCGGTGACGCGCTCCCTGGACGTGGACGCGGTCTTCGCCAGGCGCGACCAGTTCGTCCACGACTGGGACGACGCGTCGCAGGCCGCCTGGCTCGACGACCAGGGCCTCGACCTCGTGCGTGGCCACGCGCGCCTCGCCGGCGACCGCCGCGTCGTCGTGGACACGGGGGAGGGCACGCCGGTCGAGCTCCGGGCGACCGTGGCCGTAGCCGTGTGCACCGGCAGCCGGGCGGCCGTGCCTCCGATCCCCGGGTTGGCCGACGCCCGGCCCTGGACCAGCCGCGAGGCGACCAGCGCCAAGAGTGTTCCCCGGCGCCTTGCCATCCTCGGCGGCGGCGTCGTTGCCTGCGAGATGGCGACGGTGTTCGCATCCCTGGGGTCGGACGTGACGATCCTCGAGCGCGGACCGGGGCTGCTCCGCAAGCTCCCGGCGTTCGCGGGGGAGGCTGTGGCCGAGTCGCTTCGGGGCATGGGTGTCGCCGTGGAGCTCGGCACCCAGATGGAGCGGGCCATCCGGCGACCGGACGGAACAGTGGAGCTGGCGGCGGGCGGCGAGGCCCGCGTCTGCGACGAGATCCTGGTGGCCACCGGCCGCGAGGCCCGCACAGCGGACCTCGGCCTCGAGACGGTCGGCCTGCCGCCCGGGAGCTGGCTGGAGACCGACGACCACCTCCAGGTCAGGGCCGTCAGCGGCGGCTGGCTCTACGCGGCCGGCGACGTGACCCGCCGGGCGCTGCTCACCCACATGGGCAAGTACCAGGCGCGTGTGTGCGGCGACGTGATAGCAGCCCGCGCCGCGGGCCGGCCCGTCACCGACGAGCCGTGGGCCCGCTGGTGCGCGACCGCCGACAGCCGGGCCGTGCCGCAGGTGGTCTTCACGATCCCCGAGGTGGCGTCGGTGGGGCTCACCGAGGACCAGGCGCAGGCCCAGGGCAGGGCGGTGACGACCGCCCGCTACGACCTGGCAGACGTCGCCGGTGCGAGCCTCTACGCCGACGACTATGCCGGGCGGGCCGAGGTGGTCGTCGACACCGAACGCCGCACCATGGTCGGCATGATCCTGGTCGGTCCGGGCGTGGGTGAGCTGATCCATGCCGCCACGGTGGCCGTGGTGGGGGAGACGCCGCTCGAGCGCCTGTGGCACGCCGTGCCGTCGTACCCGACGATCGCGGAGGTCTGGCTGCGGCTGCTGGAGGACCTCGGGCTCTGAGCCGTCCCGCCCCTCCGGCGGACGCCAGCCGGACGCAACGGGGAAGACGACCGGATCGGGCCTTGAGTGTCACAGGTCGTACGTAACGTCGGGACATGGGTGAGGTGACGAGGTTCCGGGCGGTCGTGCCCAGCGACCCGAGCCGAGGAGACGTTCATGGCCCGTTCCGACGATCCCAGCGACCGCGTTCTGCCGGGCACGGCCCGTTCCCCCGGTGCCGGCGAGGGCGTCCTGCGCATCGACTGCGACGACTGTGCCATGCAGGACACCAACTGCTGCGACGACTGCTTGGTGACCTTCATCTGCTCCCGCGAGCCCGGCGAGGCGGTCGTCGTCGATGTTGCGGAGGCGCGGGCCCTCCGCATGCTGTCGGACGCAGGCCTGCTGCCGGCCTCGCGGCACGTGCGTCGCACCGGCTGACACGGCCGCCGGTCCGGTCACCGACGGTGGAGTTGCCCGGCGCCAGGGTGACCGGCACGATGGCCCGGTGCCCACGGTCCTCGTCCGCCCGCCGCGACGCGTCCCTCGCGTCGCAGACCTGGCGGCCCTGGGTCGTGCACACGGGCTCGATGCGGTCGGCGTCGCCCCGGCCGGGCCGTTCGCCACCACGCGCCGCCACCTCGAGCGCCGAGGCGCCGCCGGCCTGCACGGCGGGATGGCCTTCACGTACCGGCGCCCCGAGCGGTCGACCGATCCGGCGCACGCTCTCCCCGGCGCCCGGTCCATCGTGGTGGGCGCCCGCAGCTACCGTCGCGCTGCCGCAGTGGCACAGCCCGGCAGGGAAGGGCGGCCACACACGGCGCCCGGATCACCATTGCGGGCCCGGCCGCTGGGTCGTGTCGCCCGCTACGCGTGGGAGGATCACTACGCGCCGCTGCGATCCGCGCTGACACTCGTGGCCCGCGAGCTCGAGGGGATGGGCTGGCGTTGCCGGGTCGTGGCCGACGACAACGCCCTCGTGGATCGCGAGGCGGCGTACCGGGCCGGCGTCGGCTGGTACGGCAAGAACGCCAACCTGCTGCTGCCGGGCCGGGGCAGCTGGTTCGTCCTCGGCTCGGTGATCACCGACGCCCCGTTGGCCGCCCCCGAAGAGCGAACGGCCGACGCCTGCGGCAGCTGCACGCGCTGCATCGAGGGCTGCCCCACCGGTGCGATCGTCGCCCCCGGCGTGGTGGACGCCCGGCGGTGCCTCGCATGGCTGCTGCAGATCGAGGGGCCGTTCCCCCGCGAGTACCGCGCCGCGCTCGGCGACCGGCTCTACGGATGCGACGACTGTCAGGAGGTGTGCCCACCCAATCATCGGGCGGACCGGATCGATCCTGCGAGCGGGGCCGCTCCCGGCGCCGAGCCGGTCGTCGACCTCCTCGACATGCTGGCGGCCGGCGACGACGAGCTCATGGCCCGCCACGGACGCTGGTACGTCCCCCGCCGCCAGGCGCGGTACCTGCGCCGCAACGCGCTGGTGGTGCTCGGCAACGTCGCCGATCCGCAGGATCCCGCCGTCGCAGCGTCGCTGTGCCGCGCCCTGGCCGACGGCGACCCGCTGGTGCGCGGCCACGCAGTCTGGGCCGCCCGGCGGCTCGGCCGCCCCGACCTGCTGGGCGCGGTCCCGGGCGTCGCCGAGGACCGCGATCCGCTCGTGCGGGCCGAGCTGGAGGCCGCGGTCGATGCACGCGTGCCCGGCCCGGGCGCGGCGGCAGTCCCGGTGCCGGCACCCACCGGCTGATCCAGTCGCGAGCCAGGGGCCCGACCGTGTCGCATCTGCTGGTCTCCAACGACTTCCCGCCCAAGCTGGGGGGCATCCAGTCCTACCTCTGGGAGCTGTGGCGGCGGCTGGATCCCGACAGCTTCACGGTGCTGACGACCCCCCACGACAGCGCCGTCGCCTGGGACGCGACGCAGGCGTTCCGGGTCGTGCGCGTCCGGCAGAGGTTGCTCATGCCGACGCGGGCGATGGCCCGGCGCGTCGGCTCCCTGGCCACGGAGACCGGCGCCGGCCTCGTGGTGCTCGACCCTGCGCTGCCGGTGGGCCTGGTGGGTCCCCGCCTCCGCCGGCCCTACGGCGTGGTCCTCCACGGCGCCGAGGTGACGGTGCCCGGACGGCTGCCGGTCACCCGGCAGCTGCTGGCGCGGGTGCTGCGGGGCGCGGCCGAGGTGATCGCCGCTGGTGGATACCCGGCACGCGAGGCCGAACGGGCGGCGGGCCGACCCCTGCCGGTCACGGTCGTCCCGCCCGGCGTCGACACACAGCGATTCCGGCCGCTCGACGCAGAGCAGAGGGCCAAGGCCCGGGCCCGCTTCGGCCTGCCCGAGGACGGGCGCGTGGTCGTGAGCCTCAGCCGCCTGGTGCCGAGGAAGGGCATGGACGTCCTCATCGAGGCGGCGGCCCGGCTGGCGCCGACGCGACCCGACCTGGTGGTGGCCATCGGCGGCGGCGGGCGTGATCGGCCCCGGCTGGACCGCCTGGTGTCCCGCTCCGGGGCGCCCGTGCGCATGCTGGGCCGGGTGCCCGACGACGACCTGCCCGAGCTGTATGGCTGCGCCGACGTGTTCGCCATGCTGTGCCGCAACCGCTGGGCCGGCCTCGAGCAGGAGGGGTTCGGCATCGTGTTCCTGGAGGCGGCCGCCTGCGGCGTGCCACAGGTCGCCGGTGACAGCGGCGGCGCGGCCGAGGCAGTCGTCGACGGGGAGACCGGTCTCGTCGTCCGCCGTCCGTCCGACGCCGGTGCCGTGGCCGCCGGCCTGGCGGGCCTGCTGGACGACCCGGGCCGGCGGCGCGCCATGGGCGCCGCCGCCCGCGCCAGGACGGTCGGGGAGTTCGGCTACGACCGCCTCGCCCTCCGGTTGGGGGAGGTCCTGGCGCGGTGGTGACGCCCGGCGGCGACCGAGCGGGTGAGGATCGGCCCGGCGATGCGGTCGACGGCGTTCGTCCCGACGAGGCGCACGACCAGCGGCATGCCGGCGCCGCGCCCGGCCATCCCGCCGCCCGGCCGCCCGCCGAACGACCGAGCGCCGCTGGGCCGGTCGCGGTCGCCGGGCGCGATCTGATCTGCCGGGTGGCCGTGTGGGCGACCGGTGCCTTCGTCGTCGTCTCCGCGCTGGCGGCGGCGTGGCCCGACACGTTCCTGCCGCTGTCGGTCCCGGTCGACCTCGTGCTGTTCGCGGTAGGGTGCGCCGCCTTCCTCTGGGCCTACGCGCTGGCCATCGGCCGGAGCCGCTACGAGACGGTGACCATGGCCGGGCTCTTCTTCCTGAGCGAGGGCGCGGCGCCGCCGGACGTGACGCGGTTGCTGCGCGGCGCACTGGCCGTTCAGGTGGTGGCGGCGGTGGCGGTGGCGTCGGCCCGGCCGTTCACCGCGCTGGCGTTCTCGGTCCTCGTCCCGATGTTCGGGCTGGGCCTCATGGCGCTGTGGGCGGCCCGTCACGGTCGCTTCCCCCCGAAGGCGCCCGAGCGCGGCGACTGAGCGGCGCTGCAAATCCCGTACTGTTCTGTGCCCACGTGCGGGCCTATCCGCTCGGCCCCTAACGTGCCCACGTTCCATCGTCGACCCGCGGAAGGAGCGCAGTGACATGGACCAGGCGACGCAGCAGATGGTCATCGGCGCGTCGCCGCAGCGCATCTGGGGCGTGCTCACCGACTTCGCCGACTATCCGACGTGGGCCCATGACCTGAAGTCGGCGACGGTGGTCGATCGCGACCACGACGGGCGCCCCCGCGACGTGGCGTTCCGGGCGGCGGCGATGGGCCGGAGCACCAGCTACACCCTGCGCTACGACTACGAGCACGCCCCCGAGGTGCTGGCGTGGCGCCTGGTCCAGGGCGACATCACCCGCAAGCTCGACGGGTCCTACGAGCTGCGGGCCGTCGACGGTGATCCGGATAGCACCGAGGTGACCTACCACCTCGAGGTGGACCTCCTGGTGCCTCTGCCCGGCTTCGTCAAGCGACGTGCGGAGGCACGCATCGTCCACACCGCACTCCGGCAGCTGCGGGACCACCTGGAACATTGATGCCGACCGCTGGGGCACGACCGGGCGACCGGCCGACCGACGCCGCCCGGATCCTGCTCTTCACGGGCAAGGGCGGCGTGGGCAAGACGACCACCGCGGCCGCCACCGCCCTTCGCTGCGCCGATGCCGGGCTGCGGACCCTGGTGCTCTCGACCGACCCCGCCCACTCGCTCGCCGACGCCCTCGACGTGGAGCTCGGCCCGCTCGTGGCACCGGTGGGCGACGGGCTCTGGGGGCAGCAGCTCGACGCCCAGGAACGCATGGAGGACTCCTGGGCGGAGATCCAGCGCTACCTGGTTGAGGTCTTCCGCTGGGCGGGGGTCGACGGGCTCGAGGCCGAGGAGCTGTCGGTGCTGCCTGGGCTCGACGAGGTGTTCGCCCTGGCCGACATCCGTGACCACGCCGAGGCCGACTGGGACGTCGTCGTGGTCGACTGCGCGCCCACCGCCGAGACGATCCGGTTGCTGTCGCTGCCCGACGTGCTCGCTCGCTACATGGAGCGCGTGTTCCCGCTCGGGCGCCAGGTGAACCGGGTCGTGTCCCCGGTGGTGGCCCGCCTCACCACGCTGCCGGTCGCCGACGACGACCTCTTCGCCGCGACGCGGCGCTTCTACGACCGCCTCGCAGGGGTGCGCGAGATCCTGACCGACGGAAGCCGAACGACCGTGCGCCTGGTGGTGAATCCCGAGCGCGTGGTGATCGCCGAGGCGAGGCGGACGCACACCTACCTGGCGCTGTTCGGCTACCACGTCGATGCCGTCATCGCCAACCGGATCCTGCCCGACGAGGTCGCCGACCCGTGGTTCGCCCGGTGGAAGACGCTGCACGCCGAGCACCTCTCGGCCATCGACGCGGACTTCGCGCCGGTGCCGGTCCTCAGGCTCCCGCTCCAGTCCACGGAGCCGGTCGGCGTCGACGCGCTGCGGGCCGTGGCCGAGGCCCTCTACGGCGACGAGGACCCGACCGCCCGCTTCGGGTCGGGCGAGCCGATGCGCGTGCGGCGGCGCGGTTCGGCGACCGTTCTCGAGGTCGACCTGCCGTTCTCGGACCGCGACGAGCTCGAGCTGGGCAGGCGGAACGGGGAGCTACTCCTGCGGGTGGGCCCGTACCGCCGCGCGCTGCTTCTGCCCGACTCGCTGCGTCACCGGTCTGTGACCGGGGCGCGGCTGGACAATGGCCGGCTGCTGGTGACGTTCGCCGCCAGCGGGACGCGCCGAGGCTGAGGAGGGGACGCCGATGGAAGTCGATGACAATCGTGCGGACCGCGCCCGCGACGGGATCCAGCACCTGCAGGCGGCCGCCCACGAGCTCATCGATGCGGCCAGGGCCCTGCTCGACGTGGCGGAGGACGTGGTCGACGATCCTGCGGCGATCGCCACGCTGGTCGGTGCGCTCGGCGCCCTGGGTGATGCGGCCCGGGCCCGCGCCACCAGGCCCCCGGATGACGACGGCAAGGCCGGCCAGGAGCCGGACGCACCCATCGAGCGCATCACCGTGGCGTGACCCTCGGCGCGGGGTCCCGGGGCGCCGGACCAGCGGTGTCGACCGCCGACGGCCCGAGCGGGGGGCCGGGCGGTGGCCTACGATCGGCGAGCACGACGTCGAACGATTGCCGGTGATCCCCCATGCTCGAGGAGGCGCCGTGGCGGCCATGACCGAAGCCACGATTCGCGAGTTGGCATCGATCAAGGGGGAGCGGGCACCGATCACATCCTGTTATCTCGACGTCGACGGGCGCAGGGTCGCCCGCCAGCGTGACCTGGAGCACGAGGTCGACGTGCTGCTCAAGGACGCCCGTGCCAAGGCCGATGGCGAGGCGTCGGTGTTCCGGGATCTCCGGCGCATCCGCCAGTACGTCCACGGGGGCATCGACCGTTCCCGCGTCCGGGGCCTGGCGATCTTTGCCTGCTGGGCCGACCGGCTGTGGGAGGTCATCGAGCTGCCGATGCCGGTGCACAGCCGCGTGGTGGTCAATCACGTGCCGGCGGTGGGGGAGCTCGAGGTGCTGCTGCGCGAGCACGAGCCCATGGGGGTGCTGCTGGCCGATCGCCAGCGCGCCCGGATGTTCGTGTTCGAGCTCGGGGAACTGGCCGAGCGGTCCGAGCTGTTCGATGCCGTGCCCCGCGACCTCGACGTCCGCGGCGAGCGCGACCGGGGCAGCGACCTCAAGCACGTCGTGGAGACGCACACCCAGCAGCACCTCCGCCACGCCGCCCGGGTGGCGTTCGAGGTGTGGAACCAGCGGCCCTTCCGCCACCTCGTCATCGGTGCGTGCGACCCCCACGTCCGGGCCCAGCTCGAGTCCGACCTGCATCCCTACCTGCGGTCGCGGCTGTGTGGCCAGATCTCGATCCCCGTGACCGCCGGCCATGCCGAGGTGCTGGCCGCGGCCCAGGCCGCCGAGGCCGAGGTCGAGCGGCAGCGCGAGGCCCGGCTGGTCGAGCGGCTGCGGGCGGCCGTCGCCGGCGGGCGGCGGGGTGTCGCCGGGCTCGGGCCGGTGGTGGATGCGCTGGCGGCCCACCGGGTCGACACGCTCGTCGTGTCCAAGGGCTACGCAGCTCCGGGCTGGCGCTGCACCGGTTGCGACCGGCTCGCCGCCTTCGGTCGCCGCTGCAAGGGCTGTCATGGCGAGATGGTGCCGGTCGACGACCTGGTCGAGGACGCCATCGAGGAGGCCCTGGCGCAGTCGTGCCAGGTCGAGATCTGCGTCGGCAACGCCGACCTCGACGTCATGGGGCGGATCGGCGCCCTGCTGCGCTATTGAGTCGCCGGCCTACTGTCGCGTCCGGGCGGGGATCAGGGTTGCTGGCCGGCATCGACGTCGGGGGGACCAAGGTCCTGGCGGTGGCGGTGCGCGAGGACGACCCCGCTGCGGTACTCGCCGAGGCCCGGGTGCCCACCCCGGACTCCGAGGCCGGGCTGCTCGACGCCATGGCCGACGTGGTGCGCCTGCTCGACGCCCAGGTCGGGACCCCGGGGATCACGGCGGTCGGGGTGGGCATCGCCGGCCTCATCGACCGGACCGGCCGCCTTCGGGTGAGCCCCAACCTGCCGGGTCGGCGCAACATCGACATCGGGATCGAGCTCGACCGCCGGCTCGGGCTGCCGATACGCGTCGACAACGACGCCACCTGCGCCGCCTGGGCCGAGTATCTCGCCGGCGCCGCTCGGGGCGCCGACGACGTCGTGCTGGTGACGCTGGGAACGGGCATCGGCGCCGGCATCATCGCCGACGGCGAGCTGGTGCGGGGCGCCCACGGCTTCGGGGGCGAGGCCGGCCACGTCGTGGTCGATCCCCGGGGGCCGCGCTGCCCCTGCGGACGCCGCGGCTGCTGGGAGCGCTTCGCCTCGGGGACGGGGCTCGGCAGGCTCGGCCGGGAGGCCGCGGAGGCCGGGCTGTTCCCCCGGGGGGTGGAGCTGGCCGGTGGCGTGGCTGACAACGTACGCGGCGAGCACGTCACCGAGGCGGCGCGGGAGGGCGACCAGGACGCGCTCGCCGTGGTCGCGGAGTTCGCCGACTGGGTCGCCCTCGGCGTCGGCAACCTCGTCACCCTGCTCGACTGCTCGCTCGTGGTGATCGGCGGGGGACTCGTCGAGGCCGGCGACGTGCTGCTGGGGCCCGTGCGCACCGCCTACATACGGCACGTCATGGCGCCCGAGGAGCGCCAGGACGTGCGCATCGTGTCGGCGCAGCTGGGCGAGCGGGCCGGCGCCACCGGCGCCGCCCTCCTCGGTGGCCGCGAGGCCTCCGCCATCGGCGGCTGACCCGAGTCCCAACCTGCGGCGGCTGGAGCCCCTATGGGGGCCTCAACCGCCGCACGTTCAGGCCTGGGCGTAGCGCCGGCGGCAAGCCTCGATCTCTCTGACGGCGGCCTCGGCGCCCTCGAAGCCGCGCACGCTGGAGTGCTTGTTGGGCTCGAGCACCTTGTAGACCTCGAAGAAGTGCTCGATCTCGTCGGTCATGTACGGCGGCAGGTCGCCGATGTCGGACACGCGCTCCCAGCGGGGATCGCCCGCCGGCACGCAGAGGACCTTCGCGTCCGGGCCCATGTCGTCCTCCATCCAGAACACACCGACGGGTCGCGCGCTGATCCAGCATCCGGGGAAGGTGGGGTCGTCCAGGAGCACGAGCGCGTCCAGCGGATCGCCGTCCTCCGACAGCGTGTCGGGGATGAAGCCGTAGTCGGCGGGATACACGGTGGCCGTGAAGAGGCGACGGTCGAGCCGGAAGATGTGGCGCTCGTGGTCGTACTCGTACTTGTTGCGGCTGCCCCGCGGGATCTCGATCATGACGTCGACGGGCTCGGACACGGGGGAATGATCCCCGACGACCCGCCCCGTGGCCAGGCCCGGAATCCGACTCAGGGACGCGAAACCCACCCATGTACCGTTGGCACATGGAGTTCCGCCGCATCACCGGGCTGCCCCCGTACGTCTTCACGATCATCGACGGTCTGAAGGTCGAGGCCCGGCGAGCCGGATTCGACGTGATCGACCTCGGGTTCGGCAATCCCGACCTCCCGTCACCGTCGGTGGCCGTCGACAAGCTGTGCGAGGCCGCCCACAACACGCGCAACCATCGGTATTCGGCCAGCCGGGGCATCCCCAAGCTGCGCATGGCGGTCGCCGATCTCTACCGACGGCGCTTCGGCGTGTCGCTCGATCCCGAGCGGGAGGTGATCAGCACCATCGGCGCCAAGGAGGGGTACTCGCACGTGATGTGGGTGCTGCTGGGGCCCGGGGATGCGGCGCTGGTGCCCTCGCCGTCGTATCCCATCCACATCTTCGGACCCCTGTTCGCCGGCGCGTCGGCCCGGGAGATCCCGATGTCCACCGACGGCAACTTCATCGAGCGCGTCCATGAGGCCTACGAGTACTCGTGGCCCAAGCCCCGGGTCATCGTCCTGAGCTTCCCCCACAACCCGACCACCGCCACGGTCGACCTCCTGTTCTTTCAGCAGGTGGTCGACTTCGCGCGCGAGCACGACGTCATGGTCGTTCACGACAACGCCTACGCCGAACTGGGCTACGACGGGTTCGAGCCCCCGTCGATCCTCCAGGCCGAGGGGGCGAAGGAGTGCGCCGTCGAGCTGTACTCGATGACGAAGGCGTTCTCGATGGCCGGGTGGCGGTTGGGGTTCCTCGTCGGCAACGCCGACGTGGTGCAGGCGCTGGCCAAGCTCAAGTCCTACCTCGACTACGGCACCTTCCAGCCCATCCAGATCGCCGCCACCGTCACCCTCAACGACGCCGCCGACACCCCCAGCGAAGTGCGGGAGGTGTACCAGCGGCGCCGCGACGTGCTCATCGACGGGCTCCACCGCATCGGGTGGGAGGTGCCCCGGCCCAAGGGGACGATGTTCGCCTGGGGGCCGATCCCGGAGCCCTACCGCGACATGGGGTCGGTCGAGTTCGCCTCGATGCTGGTGCGCGAGGCGCAGGTGGCGGTGTCGCCCGGCGTGGGCTTCGGTCCCGGCGGCGAGGGCTACGTGCGCTTCGCGCTGATCGAGAACGAGCAGCGCACCCAGCAGGCCATCCGCAACCTCCGGCGGTCGCTGACCAAGCTCGGCTGACGGTCAGCCGCTGCCGTTGTCGTCGCCCGAACCGCCGGGCGGCTGGGAGTCGTCGAGGCCCCGCTGCACGCCGGCGGTGAAGCTCGTGAGGAAGCTGTAGACGTCGTCGGCCGAACGGGCCTGGCGCGGGGGCTCGGCGGGCCGTCCGGGCGGTGCCTCCGGCCCGGCGCCGGGCACGACGGGGTGCTGGCCGGTGGTGCGGGGGACCGACATCGGGTTCGCGGTTGGCATCTGCGCACCACGAACGCGTCGCGTGAGCGGCGCATTGCCACCGCCCGGGGGCGGCGCCGCCGGCTCGCCGCGAGGCGGCGGACGCTGCGGCCGGTCGTGCTCGGGAGCGCGGTCGTGGCGGCCCGTGCCGTCGGGGCCGCCCGGTGCCCGGTACATCGGTGGGGGGGGCGGGGGGACGGGGCTGGGGGGCCCGGTCGGCGCCGGCCGTGGCCCGCGGGCCGACGGGGGCCAGGACCCGGGGCGCCCGGCGGTGCCGGGCATTCCCTGGAGGTTGGCGGAGTGGCGCTTCAGGGCGGCGAGCAGGTCCCCGCTGGGCCCGGCCGCCGGCGCAGCGCCCGGTCCGGCCGCCAGTCCGGCGGCCCCAGGTTCCCCGTCGGCGGGTCCGGCGCCGTTGGCCGGGGCGCGCTTGACGAGCCCGCTCTCGGTTCGGCTCGTTGCGAACCCGGCGAACGGGCCGGCCGACAGGCCGGCGGGCGCCGGCCAGCTGCCGGTGGCGGCCGGCTCGTACTCGCCCGTCCCCCACGGGTCGGCCGCGCCGCCCGCGCCCGCGGCAGCCGCGATTCCGGCCGGCTCGGACGCAGCCGGCGCCCCCACCGGTGCCGGGAGCCCCCGCTCGTCGGCCGGCAGCTCCGGGCCGACGGCGGCCGGCTCCGCGGTGAGCAGGGCCGGCGGGATGTTGACGGTGGCCGTGATCCCGTTGCCGGGCGACGCGTCGAGTCGCACGCCGATGCCGTGGCGGGCGGCGAGGTTGCCCGCCACGTAGTGGCCGAGGTACTTGGACGGGGCGATCGTGAACGACTCCTCGCCGGCGAGGCGGCGGTTGGCGGCCTCGATGTCCGCCGGGGGCATGCCGAGGCCGGAGTCGATCACGGCCAGCGTGTAGCCCGACATGCCTTCCGCTCCCACGGCCGCTCGGGACATGCCGCCCGCTCCCACGGCCGCTCGGGACATGCCGTCTGCTCCCTCGGCCGCTCGGGACATGCCTTCTGCTCCCTCGGCCGCTCGGGACATGCCTTCCGCTCCCACGGCCGCTCGGGCCGGACGGCTGCGGCCGCGGATGTCGACGGTTTGGTCGGGGGGCGAGAAGACGAGGGCGTTCTCGATGAGCTCGGCCAACAGGTGGGCGAGGTCGGCGGCGGCGGCGCCGACGATGGTGGCGGGCTCGACGCCCCGGACGGTGACCCGCTGGTAGTCCTCGACCTCGCCCAGCGCGGCGCGGATCACGTCGGTGAGCCGGACCGGTGCGGCCCACTTGCGGGGTGGTTCGACGCCGGCGAGCACCAGCAGCGATTCGGCGTTGCGGCGCATGCGGGTGGCGAGGTGGTCGAGGCGGAACAGGTTGGAGAGGGTGTCGGGGTTGGTCTCGTTGGATTCGAGCTCGGTGATGAAGTCGAGCTGGCGGCCCAGCAGGTTCTGGTTGCGGCGGCCCAGGTTGACGAACGAGTCGGCGATGTTGCGGCGCAGCACGGCCTGCTCCACCGCCAGGTCCAGGGCCGTGTCCTGGACGGTGTTGAGGGCGTCGGCGACGTCGGCGACCTCGTCGCGGGTGTGGACCGCCACGGGGTCGACCTCGGGGACGTCGACGTCCTCGCCCAGCGGGGTGTCGAGGATGTCGAGCACCGCCTCGGGTAGCCGGTGGTCGGCCATCGCCGTGGCCTGGCCCGTCAGCGACCGCAGCGGCCGCGTGATCGACCGCGACACGACCCACGTGATGAGGACGGCGGCGCCGAGGGCGAGCAGCGCCAGCACCACGTAGGCACGCTGCCTCGCCTCGGCGTCCGACTCGAGAGTGTCTGCCTTGCTGGCCAGCTGGTCGGTGACACCCTGCCGGAACACCGTGTAGCCGTAGGTGTCGGGGTCCTCGCCGGCGGAGTACCGGATCACGCCGTCGGTGTCGACCGTGCCGGTCTCCAGTGCCTTCTCGACCACGTCGGGGAACAGCTGGATCTCCTCCGAGTGGAACAGCGACCCCGCGATCAGCTGGTAGTCCCCGGTCGCCTTGGTGCCGATGAGGTCCTCGTTGGTCTTCAGCTGGCCGAGGCGGCCCGCCACCGCGGACACCTCCGCAGGCTGGTTGAGCTTGCCGTCTCCGCCGATGGCCGCCAGCAGCAGGTCCCTGGTCAGCTGCGCGATGAGGTCGGTCTGGCGCGAGCTGAGGTCGACCAACTCGGCGCCGCGTCGCAGCTCGGGGTTGTCGATGGACAAGGCCACCCGCTTGTTGGCCTCGAAGAAGGGCGCCATGAACGGGCCGTAGGCATCGAAGATCTCGGCGGTCGGCCCGATGTTGTCAAAGCCTCGGGTGCCCTCGAAGGTATCGATCCGGTTGCGGAGCTCATCGATGTCGTCCATGGCCTCGAGCGCGGGGCCGTAGGCGGCCTCGACCTGGCCGCCCATGTCCTCCACCTGGGCGCGGAAGTCGGCAACCTCCTTGTCGGTGGCTGCACGCGCCTGGGCGTTGTCCTCGACCGGCAGGGCGAAAGCGTCCTGGGCATTGAGCATGTACACGCCGGCCGCATTGCGCTCGTCTTCGAGGCGGCTCAGCAGGCTGGCCGGACCGATCGAGGCCTCGGCGAGGGACGTCTGGTCGCGCACATCGCGTTCCTCTTCGGCCGATTGATAGACCTCGAGCGCAGTGACGATGACCAGCGCTATGAGGGGGACCGCCAGTGCCCCCAACAGCTTCAGGCGAATCGGAACCCGTCGCAAACTTGCTATCTCCAGTGGGTCGGGATCGGGGAGGATCCGGGGACGGCCAGGACGTCAGCGCATGGAGGCGCGTGCCTGGGCCTTGGCCACGAGGCTCTCCAGCAGCGTGAGCAGAACCATCTTCACCGAGTCCTTGTTGCGGGCGTCGCACTCCACCAACGGCGTGTCCGGCGCGACGCCCAAGGCCTCGCTGATCTCGGGAATGGGGTAGCGGGGCGCGCCGTCGAAGACGTTGATCCCGATGACGAAGGGGATCCCGTTGGCCTCGAAGTAGTCGACGCCCGGGAAGCTGTCGGTGATGCGCCGGGGATCGACCAGCACGACGGCACCCAGCGCGCCCAGGCAGATGTCGTCCCACATGAAGCCGAAGCGGTCCTGCCCGGGCGTCCCGAACAGGTACATGACCAGCGTGTCGTCGACGGTGATGCGGCCGAAGTCCATGGCGACGGTGGTCGTCGTCTTGCCGCGGATCTGGCTCAGGTCGTCGATGCCCGTCGACGCGCTGGTCATCGCGGCCTCGGTGCGCAGCGGCTCGATCTCGGAGATGGCGCCCACGAACGTGGTCTTGCCGACGCCGAAGCCTCCGGCGATGACGAACTTGACCGATGTGATGCGCGTGGCTGCGCTCTCGGCTGTGGTCTGCACTCGGAACCTCTCGGGGCAATCGGGCTAGATGGCCCGGACTCGTTCGATCATCTTGGTGAGCATCGACAGTTCGATCTCGACCGGGTCGGTGTGGTGGACGTCCAGCAGGCCCGCCGTGATCAGGTCGTCGGCCAGGACCATCACCACCCCAACCACGAGGTTGAGGTGGGCGGCGACCTCGGCGACCGACTGGGCCCGCAGGCAGAGCTCGAGCAGGAGCTGCTGCTCCTCGGGAAGGTAGGGCGGGATCTGCTCGCTCTTGGTCTGGAGCAGGGTCTCAACTCGAAGGTCACGCCTCTGGGCGCGCGTACGCCCCCCCGTCATGATGTACGGGCGCACCAGGTCGTGACCTTCGTTCATGCAACCACCCCGGCCTTGAGCTCTGCGACCAGGGCCGGCGTAAGGACCTGGCCGGCGCGCTCGACGAGCAGCGTGGTCTGGTAACCGACAAGGCCGATGTCGCAGTTGCGGGTGGCCACGACCCCGAGGCAGCTGCCGTCGGAGATCGACGACACGAACAGGAACCCCTGGCGCATCGCCACGATGATCTGCTCGAGGCCGGCGAAGTCGAAGCAGCGCGACGCCCCGTGCCCCAGGCTCACGAAGCCGGAGATGATGGCCGCCAGCTGCTCGGCCGAGGCCCGGTCGAGCGAGCTCGAGGCCGCCATCAGCAGGCCGTCGGAGGAGACCGCGACGGCGTCGGTGACCCCGGCGGTCTGGTCGACGAAGCTGTTGAGCAGCCAGTTGAAGTTGCGGGCCTCGTCGCTCAGGCTCATCGTCCCGCCTCCGCCGTGTCGACAACCGTGCGCCGCGTCAAGGCGGCGTGAGCACTGTGCTCGTGGTTCGCCCGCACTTCGTGCTCGCTCATTCACTCTCCTCGGGATCCTCGGGATGCCGCTTGGCCTCGTCGAGGCCCCGCTGCACGCCGGCGGTAAAGCTGGTCAGAAAGCTGTAGACGTCCCTGGCGGAGCTGTCATCATGCCGCGCACCGGCGCCCGTGTGCCCGTTGCCGTTCCCTCCGTCGCCGCCGCGGCGGCCAGGGCCTTGACCATAACCCGCGCCGGTACCGGGGCCCGGGCCGGTCCGGCCGTCGTCGGCCGTGCGCCGCAACGAGAGCGGCTCGCCCGTCGGAAGCTGTGCGCCCCGCACCCGGCGGGTCAGCCCGCTGGCGGTCCGCGATCCGCCCGGAGGCGTCGGCGGCGGCACCCGCCCG
>DATFVX010000053.1:0-4688 GCA_035259985.1 Acidimicrobiales bacterium
CTCACCGGCGACATCCGGGAGTCGACCCGTACCCAGCTCGACAACGCCCGGCTCGCCCTGCAGCAGGAGCGCTACGACGACGCCATCCAGATCTACGACGCGGTGCTCGCCGATCAGCCCGACAACTCCGAGGCCATGGCCTACAAGGGACGGGCGCAGATCGGCAAGGGCGACATGGAAGGCGTCGTCACGCTGATCAACGCCGCCGAGGCCGACCCCGACTACCCGGACACGCACTACTTCCTGGCGGGGGCGTTGGCCATCGTCGGGCGCTACGACTCGGCCCTCGAGGAGCTCGACCGGTTCGACGCGCTCGATCCGCCCCCGGACCTCGCCGCCGAGGCCGACGACCTGCGCTCACAGATCGAGGCGCTGCGGGCGTCGGCACCCACGTCGACAACCGCGCCGACCCCCGCCGGCTGACATCCACCCGCGTTCTCGGCGCGGAAATGGTCGCTGGAACGGCCACTTCCGCGACGAGAACGCCAGGCGGTCAGTGGTGTGCGGGCGCGGCGGCGTCGACGGGCGGGATGTAGCGGGCCTTGCTCCAGCGCGCGCCGTCCCGCGTCAGCACCCAGATCGACCCCTTGGGCCAGATGAACGGGTCCTTGAAGCGGGTGGTGCCGCCCTTGAGGATCCGCAGCATGTCGGGGATCACGTCGCCGTGGCTGCACATGGCCGCAGCCACGCGCTCCTTGCCCAGCTCGTCGGCGAGGAGCAGTGCCTGGTCGCCGTCGGCGCCCTCGAGCAGGCGGTCGTCGGTGTCGATCCGGAGGCCGAGCCGATCGGCCAGCGGCTCCAGCGACTGCACGCACCGGGCCGAGGGACTGCTGACGAGTCGGGACAGCCCGACGCCGGCGAGGTGCTCGGCGATCCCGGACGCCTGCTTGCGGCCTCGGCGGCTGAGCGGCCGCGTGGCGTCCGGGCCCTCCCACGACGCCCTGCTGCCGGCGTGTCCGTGGCGGATCACGTACAGCCTCATGGCCGCAGCCTGCGCATCGCCGTCATTGTGTCCGAGCGAGCGCCCGCAGGTCGGCCAGGACGGTGGGCAGCGCCGCCAGCAGCCGGTCGACGTCGGCGTCGGTGGTCGACCAACCGACCGACAGTCGCAGGCTGTGATGCGCGTCCACCCCCATGGCCTCGAGCACCGGCGACGGCTCCAGCGACTCCGACGAGCAGGCGCTGCCGGAGTGGGCAGCGATGCCGGCCCGGTCGAGGCCGAGCAGCACCGCCTGCGGCTCCACGCCGCAGACCCCGAGGCACACGATGTGCGGCACCCGGCCGACGGGGTCGCCGTACACCACCAGGCCCAGGGCCGCGTCGGCCACGGCGTCGAGGATCCGCTGCGTGAGCCGTCGTTGCTCGGCCCCGTCGGCCCCCACGACGCCACCGGCCAGCGCCCCGCACAGCGCGCCGAGGCCCGCGATCGCGGCCACGTTCTCCAGCCCCGCGCGGCGCGCCCGCTCCTGGTCGCCGCCCACCATCAGGGGCGGGAGGCGCAGGCCCTGGCGGATCAGCAGCGCCCCGAGGCCGCTCGGCCCGCCGAACTTGTGGGCGCTGACCGACATCAGGTCGGCGCCGAGCGCCCGGAAGTCGACGTCGACATGCCCCACCGCCTGGGCCGCGTCCACGTGCACCAGCACGCCGCGCTCGCGACACGCCGCGACCACCTCGGCCACCGGCTGCAACGTCCCGACCTCGTGGTTGCCCCACTGGACGTGCACGAGCGCCGTCTCCGGCCGCACCGCCGCCAGCACGTCCTCGACGCCCACCCGGCCCCGGTGGTCGACCGGGACCTGCGTGACCGGGCCGTGGCGCTCGGCGGCCAGGCGCACGGCCGAGTGCTCGACCGCCGGGACCACCTGGTGCGCGCCCCGGGCGCCGGCGCCCCAGCACGCGGCGGCGATGGCCTCGGTGGCGCCGCTCGTGAACACGACCTCGCGGGGACGCGCCCCGAGCAGGTCGGCGACCTGTTGGCGCGCGTCCTCCACGGCCACCCGGCTGGTCAGGCCCTCGGCGTGGATGCGCCCGGGATCGCCGGTGCGGTCGAGCTGCTCGACGATCGCGGCCCGGGCCTCGGGTCGCAGGGGCGACGTCGAGGCGTGATCGAGGTACACGCGCTCGAACATGGGCCGGTTATAGCGGCACTAACGCTGCACCATGCCCGGAACCGGCTCTCGGTTGCCCTGCACCGCGGTCACGCAGTGCTCCCCGCCGGTGGGCAACGACAGCGCCGTCTCGGTTGTCAGTTGGTGGCCGTAGAGCGCCTCCAACATCCCCCGAACCATGCCACGATCCACCGCACAGATCACGGGATGTTCGATCGCGACCCCGCCGAAGGGGCAGTGCTCGCTGACGATGCGGAGCTCGTCGCCGTGGCGCTCGGCGTGGGCTGCAAAGCCGTGCGCGGTGAGCGCGTCCGCAACCGCGTGGAGTGCCGCCTGGAACGAACGGTGCCGGTCGGAGCCCGGCGACATGCTTGCGGCCATGGCCCGGCCGTAGTCGACACCCACGTCCTCGGCCAGCTCTTCGGCGCGATCGGGGCCGAGCGCGGCGAGCGCCCGACCCAGCAGCTCGACCAGCACGTCGTCGTGTCGCAGCGGCAGGTCGAGCGCGATGTCGGGTGCCACGACCCGGTAGCGCTTCGACGGCCGGCCGGCGCCTCCGCCCGCGGTCCGGGCCACCGTGACCTCGAGGTAGCCGCCCGCACAGAGCTTGTCGAGGTGGTGACGGGCGACGTTGGGGTGGAGCTCGAAGCGCTCGGCCACGGCGGAGGCGGTGACACCGCCGTCGTGCTCGTGGACGAACAGGTAGATCTCGCGCCTGGTGGGGTCGCCGAACGCCGACGTGATCGCGGTCACGACCGACGCGAAGTCGGTCGGCGACATGGTCGGCTGGTGGGGCGGCGCGGCCACGTCGATATTGTACCTATCGCCGTAGTGGTAATCCCCTGAGTGGTCGGTTGGACGCCGGCCCGACGAGTCCGGGAGCTCACGATGCCCGTCACCGAAGCCCAGGTCCTCGACGCCCTCCGTCCGGTCGAAGACCCTGAGCTGCACCGCAGCATCGTCGACCTCGACATGGTCCGGCGGGTCGCCGTCGACGGGCCGCGGGTCGACGTCACGGTGGCGCTCACGGTTGCCGGCTGCCCGCTGCGCAGCGAGATCACCCGCCGGGTGGACAGCGCCGTCTCGGCGCTCGACGGGGTCGAGGCCGTCGATCTCGACTTCACGGTGATGACCGACGACGAGCGGGCCGCGTTGCGGACCAAGCTCCACGGCGACCCGGCCGCCACCGCCGGCACGCACCAGGCGCACGGACATGCGGAGGGTCGCGTGATCCCCTTCGCCGACCCCGGGAGCAAGACCCGGGTGCTGCTGGTCGCCTCGGGCAAGGGCGGCGTGGGGAAGTCGTCGGTCACGGCCAACCTGTCCGTGGCGCTCGCCGACCGCGGGCACGCGGTGGCGGTGGTCGACGCCGACGTGTGGGGCTTCTCGATTCCCCGGATGCTCGGCGTGCAGCACGCGCCGGTCGTCATCGACCAGATGCTCGTGCCCCCCGAGGCCCACGGGGTGCGCTGCATCTCGATGGGGTTCTTCGCCCAGGAGGACCAGCCGGTCATCTGGCGGGGCCCGATGCTCCACAAGGCGCTGGAGCAGTTCCTCACCGACGTGTTCTGGGACGAGCCCGACTTCCTGGTCGTCGACCTGCCGCCCGGCACGGGCGACATCTCGATCAGCCTGGCCCAGTTCCTGCCCCGCGCGGAGGTGCTGGTGGTGACCACGCCCCAACCCGCCGCCCAGCGGGTGGCGCAGCGGGCGGCGTTCATGGCGCAGAAGGTCAACCTCGAGGTCAAGGGCGTCATCGAGAACATGTCGTGGTTCACCGGCGACGACGGCAAGCGCTACGAGCTGTTCGGTGCCGGCGGCGGCGAGGAGCTGGCGTCTCGCCTGGAGGTGCCGCTCATCGGGCAGGTGCCCCTGGTGCCCGAGCTCCGCGCGGGCGCCGACGCGGGCTTGCCCATCGTCGTCTCCGATCCCGACGGCGACGCCGCCCAGGTGTTCGGCCGCATCGCCGAGACCATCGACGTCGAGCTGGCGCCCCGCCGGATCTACCGCTCCGAGCTGCGCATCAGCTGACCAAGACCGAACTGGTTGTAGCTGTGCGGCGTATGACCGTGTAGCTACAACCAGTTTGATCTGGCCAGTCGTCAGACCGGAAGCGTCTCCTCGAGGAACGCCACCACCGCGTCGTTGAACACGTCGTTGCGGTCGCCGGCGACCATGTGGCCGGCACCGGCGACGTCGACCGATCGGGCGTGGGGCACCAGCGCCTGCAGGTGGTGCGCGCCGTCCTCGGACAGCACGTCGCTCTGGCGGCCCCGGACCAGCAGCACGGGGAGCGTGAGCGTCCGGGCGGCCCGCTCGAGGCGGTCCTCGTTGCGGATCGACCGGGGCTCGTCCATGCGCCCGGGACTCATGAACCGGGGGTCCCAGTGCCAGTACCAGCGCCCGTCGTCATGGAGGCGCACGTTCTTGCGCAGGCCCGAGAGGTCGGACGGCCGCGGCCGATGGGGGTTGTAGGCGGCCACCGCGTCGGCGACCTCCTCGAGGCTGCCGAAGCCGTCGAGATGGCCGAGCATGAACGCGCCGATGCGGGCCACGCCCTGGGGCTCGAGGCGGGGGGCG
>DATFVX010000054.1:0-28574 GCA_035259985.1 Acidimicrobiales bacterium
GGGGCACGTGAACTTCGCCCGGGCCCTGGCCGCCGTCGCGGCCGAGTACCTCGCCCGCTGCGAACAGGAGGCCAACCAACCATGACCACGATGAGGGATGCCGTTGCGGGCCCGGGGTGGGCGCCCGCGCCGGGCAGCGTCGCCCGCCACAACTGGCCGCTCGTGGCCCGCTGGGCCTGGTGGCTGACCCATCGCCCCGGACTGGTCGCCCTCGTCGGGTTGGTCGTGGTCGTGCGTGTGCAGCTCGGGGCGCTGTTCGCCACCGTGCTCCTGGGCCTGGTGGTCGGGGGCCTTCTGGTCTGGTGGCGGGCGCATCCCGCCAGCTACCACGCCACGGCGGGGCGGATGCTGTTGGGTCTGTGGCGCTCGTCGTGGGCGTATGGGGTCCGGTGGCGGACTGCGATGATGCTCTCGGGGCTCGGGGGCCGGTTCAACGGTGAGGAGTACGTGCCTCGGGTGGTGCGGGTCCGGGCGGGCCGTTACTGCGATCGGGTCTCGGTGCGCATGGTCGCGGGCCAGCAGCCCGCCGACTGGGGGCGGCGCCGCGACGCGCTCGCTCACGCGTTTGGTGCCCGCTCGTGCCAGGTCCGCGAGCTAGGTCGCCGGCCCGGCTATGTGCAGCTCGTCGTCGGCCGCCGGGACCCCCTGGCCGAGGTCGTGCCCGCCCTCTCGCCGTTGGACATGGTGGACCTGGGGGCGGTGCCGATCGGTCGTCGGGAGGACGGTGGGCCCTGGACGGTCCCGCTGCAGGGCTCGCACACCCTCATCGTCGGCGCGACCGGTGCCGGCAAGGGCTCGGTGCAGCAGTCGATCATCCGGGGCCTCGCGCCCGCCATCCGTGACGGCCTGGTCAAGCTGTGGGCGCTGGACCCCAAAGGCGGCATGGAACTGGCCGCCGGGCGCCCGCTATTCGCCCGGTTCGCCCACCGCACGGCCGCCGAGTTCGCCGCCCTGCTGGAAGACGCGGTGACGGTCATGGACGACCGGGCCGGCCGGCTCATGGGCATCACCCGTGAACACATCCCCACCGTCGCCGAGCCCCTCATCGTGGTCCTGGTGGACGAGCGCGCCGCGCTCACCGCCTACGCGGCCCGGGACGAACGCAACCGGATCAACGCCGCGCTCGCACAGCTCATCTCCCGGGGTCGGGCGGTCGGCGTGGTGATCGTGGCCGCGCTACAGGACCCCCGCAAGGAGATCATCCCGTTCCGCAACCTCATCCCCACCCGCATCGCCCTGTCACTGGTCGAACCGGACGAGACCGACCTCGTATTGGGCAAGGGCGCCCGCGACAAGGGCGCGGACTGCTCCCGCATCCCCTTGCGCTCCGGCATCGGCTGGGTCTGGTGCGACGGCGAAGCCGAACCCACCCGCGTGCGCGCCAGCTGGGTCACCGATGACGACATCGCCGCCGCCGCCGCCGCTTATACCCCCCGCACCCCCAGCGGTGACGACGACCTGACTGTGATTGACCTCACCGACGACAAGACCAGGCGCCGGTCATGATCCCGCCCGCTGCCCCGTGCCCATCGCTGCGAGCACACGGGCTCCTTCACGTCCTGGCCGCCTTCCCTTCCGGTGGCGGGGCTGGGTCAAGGGCCTTTAGAGGCAAAGAAGTCCCGCCGCAGGGGGCAGGGTCCCGGCGGCTCGCTTGGGGACTTCTTTGCCGTGCCCTTGAGCCAGACCCGCCAGCGGAGACACTCCCGGCCAGGCGTGAAGGCGCCCACCCCACCAGGTCGGCCGCGGAATGAACCCCGCACTGACTCCCGAGCTGGTCCAGGAAGCCGCAGTGGCCCAGGGTGTGTGCGCCCGCCCCGTCATCTCCCGGGTCACCGACTTGGAGACCGGTGAAGTCCGCCACATCGCCATCCGGTGCGGTTCCACCCGCGAGGACCGATGCCCCGCCTGCGCGGATCGGGCCAAGCGGCTGCGGATGCAGCAATGCCGGGAAGGCTGGCATCTCGACACCGAACCCGAGCACGACTGGTCCGCAGACGATGACGAGGACCTGGCCGACGTCGACGACCAAGGCGACGAGGACGACGCGGATGGGTCCCGGCGGGTGCGGTCGACGCGGCGCCGCCAGGGCGTACCGGACTTGCCCAAGCTGCCGATGCGCGACTGGACGGTGGGGCGGGTGTATGAGGCGCCGGACGGCAAGACCTACCGGCCCTCGATGTTCCTGACCCTGACCCTCGGCTCCTACGGGCGAGTGCGTCCCGATGGGACCCCGGTCGACCCGACCAGCTACGACTACCGGCGTGCGGCACTGGACGCCCTGCACTTCCCCAAGCTGGTGGACCGGTTCTGGCAAAACCTGCGCCGCTGCGCCGGGTACCGGGTCCAGTACTTCGCCACCATCGAGGCCCAACGCCGCCTCGCCCCCCACCTGCACGCGGCCATGCGGGGCACCATCCCGCGCACCGTCATCCGCCAGGTACGGGCGGCCACCTACAACCAGCTCTGGTGGCCCGCTCACACTGAGCCCGTCTATGTCGACCGTTTGCCGCAGTGGTCCGACGCCGTGGGCGGCTACGTCGACCCCGCCACCGGGGCCGTCCTGTCGACCTGGGACCAGGCCCTCGACGCCCTCGGGGCCGACCCCGACGCTGAACCGGCCCACGTGCTGCGCTTCGGGGACCAGGACAACATCCAAGGCCTCCTGGCCGGCTCGCCCGGCACCGACCGGGCCATCGGCTACCTGTGCAAGTACCTGCACAAAGACATCGCCGCCACCTACGACGACGAAGACGACCCCTCGCCGGCCCGGGTGGCGCACATCGACCGCCTGGCCGAAGAAGTCCGCTGGCTCCCCTGCGCCCCGACCTGCGCGAACTGGCTGCGCTACGGCGTCCAACCCAAAGACGCCGCACCGGGCCTCGTCCCCGGCCACTGCGCCCACAAGGCCCATGACCGGGCCAACCTCGGCCTCGGCGGCCGCCGCGTGCTCGTATCCCGCCTCTGGTCCGGCAAGACCCTGAGCGAACACAAGGCCGATCGAGCCGCCGTCGTACGCGCCGCCCTAGAAGAAGCCGGGATCGACCCCGACGACCACGACGAGCTGTCCGTGGTCGGCAGCGACGGGCGCTGGTCCTGGGAGCTGCTCGGCCGCAACCGCGTCGACGCACCCACCTACGCCGCGGCTGTCGCCCAGGCCATCACCACCCGCCAGCGGTGGCTGCGCGAGTACGAGGCCGCCAAGACGCTGGCGGCAGCTCGGGCGGGGCCGGCGCCACCCGCGGCGGCGTGAGTTCGGCAGTTCGGCAACGACTAGGAAGGGAGTGAGAGGCAATGGCGAGGAAGAAGCGTCGGAAGTTCGGCCGGGTACGCAAGCTCCGCTCGGGCCGGTACCAGGCTCGCTACCCCGGACCGGACGGAGTGCTGCGGCCGGGACCAGTGACGTTTCCGACCGAGGAAGCTGCACATGCGTGGTTGGACCAGACCGAGGCCAAAATGGTGCTTGGCGAGTGGTTCAACCCTGACGGCGGCTTGGTGCCTTTCGGCAATTACGCAGACGAATGGCTCACCGACCGACCGTTGGCGCCGAAGACGCGACAGACCTACGAGGGCCTATTGCGGCTGCACATTAAGCCGGCGCTCGGCGCGATCCGCCTAGCTGACATGGACAGTCGCCTGGTCCGTCGGTGGCACGGCCGCATGACCGCCGACGGCAAGGGCCAGGTCATCAGGGCCAAGGCATACCGGCTGCTGCGCACCATCCTCAACACCGCGGTTGAGGATGGTCTGATCCCGTCGAACCCGTGCAAGATCAGGGGTGCTGGTGTTGAGCGTTCACCTGAACGACCAGTGCTCGAACTGGGTGAGGTATTCAAGATCGCCGAGGCTTGCGGCGACCGGTGGCGTGCTCTGGTACTCCTGGCGGCATTCGCTCACCTGCGATGGGGCGAACTGGCGGCCCTGCGCCGGCATTGCCTGAACCTTGATGCCCGCACGGTGAAGGTCCGAGCGTCACAGGCCGAAGTCGGAAGCAAGCTGGTCCTCGGTCCACCCAAGTCAAGCGCCGGTGAGCGGACCGTGACGTTCCCGGCGGTGATAGTGCCGGCACTGCAACACCATCTCGACACCTACGCCCAGCGGAGCGGGCTCGGGCTCGTGTTCGTCGGTGAGAAGGGTGCCCCGCTGCGCCGGTGCAATTTCTCCGACCGATGGGCGGCCGCACTCGAAGCGGTCGGGCTGGCCGATGTCCACTTCCATGACTTGCGCCACAGTGGCAACACGTGGGCGGCGTCGACCGGAGCGAGCCTGCGAGAACTCATGCGCCGCATGGGCCATGCCAGCTCGGACGCGGCGCTGCGCTACCAGCATGCGACGAGCGACCGGGACCGCGCTATCGCTGATGCGCTCGACCGGCTCGTCGACAAGGAGAACGGTGGAGCGGAGGACGACGAGGGAGAGGGCAAACCGACGACATAGAGCAGCCTGGACCCGGCGAGGGGCACGCGAGGGGCACGGCCGGCGGGGCCGTGCTCTTCCTGCTGCCCAGGGAGCGCGGACCAGGATGCTGTTCACCTGGGCGGACCGGCTAATCTCGGGGGCCGTTCTGCGGGTGTAGTTCAATGGCAGAACATCAGCTTCCCAAGCTGATAATGCGGGTTCGATCCCCGTCACCCGCTCGCTGTGTCCGGTCCTTCGAGGTCCGGACCCTGCTGGACCAGCCGGGCCGACCCGGTCCGGGCCGCACTGGTAAGTTCCGGCTGTGCCGGGGCCGGGGTTGAACTCGCTCTTCGCGCGTGTCTGCGGAAACATGTGGTCGGTCACGCCCTACGCCCTGTGCGACCACCGGTGCGTCTACTGCATCACCCATGTACAGGGCGTCTCCAGGCCGATCATGGGCGCCGACGAAGCACGGCAGGCGACGCGCCGGTTCGTGCGATCCGCGCCGCCGGAACCCATGTACCTGCTCGGCGCGTTCAGCGACGGGTACCCCAACGCCGAGGCCGAGATGGGGCTGACCCGCGTCGTGCTCGGGGAGCTCGTGACCAGCGAGGCGCGCGTCACGGTCATCACGAAGGGGGCGACCGTGCTGCGCGACCTTGACCTGTTGGCGCTCGGCGGCGATCGGGTGAAGGTGCAGGTCTCGCTGTGCACGCTCGACGAGGACGCGCTCGCCCGCCTTGATGTCGGGGCGCCCACGGGGGCGGCCAGACTGGCGGTCGTCGATGCCCTCCTGGGTGCCGGTCTCGCGGTCGGCGTCAACGCCCTCCCGTGGATACCCGGCGTGACCGACACCGAGGCCCTGATCGACGCCATCGATCCGGCCGCCGAGATCGTGTTCTCGCCGCTGGCCTTCGGCGAGGGCCGCGAGTCCATGCGGTTGCTCGGGCACGAGTACCGGAGGCCGGACGTCTGGCGCGCGTACGACGAGGCGTACCGCCGGTTCGGCCATGTGCCCAACACCTCGTGGGTGCGGCCGACACCCCCGCCCGAAGAGAACCACCCGCTCCTGCGCCTCCCCCGGCTGAAGCGGGAGGTCCCGGCCGAGATGGCGGCGGCGTCGAGGCCAACATGACTGCGGTCGCGGCGGGCCCGGCTCCACTGGTGCAAGAGATCAGCGCCTGCCGGGTCCTGAGCGTCAACCCGTACCGCGCCTGCGACATCAGGTGTGCCTACTGCATCACGGGGGCCCAGGGCGAGTCTCGCCCGCGCTATCCCGCCGGGGCCGTCCGGGACCAGCTGCGGCACGAGCTCGACGCGCTCGGCCACCTGCAGCCGCGAGCGGGGCTGGGCACGCTGTGCGACGCCTACCCCTCGGTCGAAGCCGAGCTGGGCGTCACGCGCATCGTCCTCGACGAGCTCACGCGGCTCGGCTGGCGGGTCACGGTCGTGACCAAGGGTGCCGGTGTTCGTCGAGACACAGACCTCCTGCTTCTCGGTTGCGCCACCGTCGTCATCTCGCTGTCAACCCTCGACCGCGACGCTCTCGCCCGGCTCGAGCCCGGTGCGCCCACGCCGGCCGAGCGAGTGCACCTGGTCCGCGTCCTCGCCGAGGCCGGGGTGTCCGTGAGGGTGAGCGCGAGTCCGTGGATACCGGGCGTCGGCGATGTCGCCGCGCTGGCGAGATGCCTCGACCCGACCATCCCGATCACGGTCGCGCCGCTGAACGTGAACAGCCCCGAGGTGCGACGAACCGGATTTGGACGGCGCTTCGACCAGCATGAGATCGACCGCGCCTACCTCGTGGAACGGGACCGTTCCACGGAGTTGACGTCAGTTCGGTGGCTTCCACCCGTCACCGCCCGGGGGCCGGACAACCAGGAGCAGGTGATGATCCCGCTCCGCTCCCTCACTGCCGCTCGCACGGCGTGAGGGACAGTGCCGAAATGGGTGACCCGGTCTAAGGCAGGACCCCGACAACGGTGACCACCACGCCCACCGCCAAGACGGCGAGCGCCGCCGCCTTGCGGGCGACCCACTCCCAGGTGCGGGCACGGCGGGTCTCGTGGGGATCAGCGTCGCGAACGTCGCGCAGTTCGATGACCGGTCCCAGAAGCCGGCGGTACCAGCCTCGGGCGACCACGGTGCGGCCCATCCACTTCTCGGCCTGGAACAGGCCGAACCAGGCCCGGGCGAAGGGGATGGGCTGGAGGTAGTGCAGGGGCACGAAGCCGCTCGTGTCCTGCACCACCAGGTCGGGTGAGAGCACGAAGCCGGGCATGCCCCGGCCGATGATCGTGCCGCGCACCTCGACGGGGATCGCGGTGACGGGACCGGCGTCCAGGCGCTCGAGCAGGCCGGCGATCTCGCCCTCCGGCCGGAACCCGCCGGGGTAGCGGAGGCTCTGCTTGAGGACGAACAGGGCGCCGGCGGCGACCAGCGCCACGCCCAGAGCCGCAAGCGAGCCGGCAAACGCACCAAGGAGCGCAGCCAGCAGCAACACCCACGGGGCCACAGCGACGGCGAACTCGAAGGGGAAGCGCCGGCGGACCCTCGCCCGCACCTCGGGATCGGCGGTCGCTACGGCTTGGTGGCGCAGCACCGACCATGTGCGCGGTGCGCCCGGGAGGCCCGAGCGGTCGAGCGTGGCGATGCGGCGTGCGGTGAGCGGGTGGGTCGACAGCTTCTCGAGCGTGCGCCCCCACGGGTTGAGCAGATCCCAGCGCATCGCGGCCACGGCGCGCTCGGGGTCGATGCCCCGCGCGAATGCGGCCGCCATCGCCTCGGCCTGGCGCGGCTCGAAGATGCCGAGCGCCCGCATCGACTGGGCGCGGCGCCACCGGCTCTCGAGGCCCTTGGCCTCCTTCTTGCCGAGCTTGTCGGCGGCCTGGAGTGCGGCGATCTTCTCCTTGCGCTCGGCATCGGCCTGGCCCATGCCGTACGCGACCTTCACGAGGGCGGACGCCAGTGCGTCGCCGTCGCCGGTCGCCGTGCACGACCAGTGGTCGGCGGCGTACTCCCGCGCCCGGCTCAGCGTCAGCAGCGTGAACTGCGCGACCAGGTACGCAACGTACGCCCCGATCGCGACGGCCCGGGCCTCGTTGCGGTTGTTACCTCGCGCCACGATCCAGCACAGGTAAAGCAGCAGCGGCACGACCGCCGCCACCGTCATCAGGGCAAAGTCCCAGTGCTTCACGTGGCCGACCTCGTGAGCGATCACCGCGTCGAGCTCACGCTCGTCCAGCCGCTCGAGCAGCCCGCGGGTCACCCAGATCCGGGCGTCCCGGGGCGTGCGCCCGAACGTGAAGGCGTTCGGGTTGCCGTCGTCGACCACGCCGAGCTTGACCAGCGGGATCCCTGCCTGGCTGCAGCGCCGCGCCACGATCTCGCCGAGCACGTGCTCGGTGTCGTAGCGGCCGCCGGAGTGCGGGATCACGGCCGCGGGGATCAGCCATTGGATGATCCACGGATTCACCAGGTACTGCAGCCCGATCACGGCCACGGCGAACGCGAGCGGGAACCAGACCGGGGCGTCGAGCACGACCACGACCACGAAGCCGACGGCGATGAGCAACGCCAGCAGCCCGCCGATCGATGGAATTGACCGGCGGAACACGAAACCCATCTCGACCTCCAGCCGCGCCGCTCACCCGAACGGCCTGACCGAATCGTAATCACGCCTTGTTGGTTCGCCCCGTCGCGCCCCGGTGCCAGACGTAGGCCCGCGTCGTTACGGGCGCCTGTCAGGAGCCGGGGTCCACGGCGTCTCCGCCTGCTCGCTCATGTCCGGGGACTGCCGCCGTCTCTCTGGGCTCCGCCTCACTCACGATGTCCTCCGCCGACAGCTCGCCGGGCACGTACTTCGGCAATCGTGCGGCTGGGAAGATCGACAACAACGAGATGCCCGCCACGATCAGGAACGACGCCCGCAACGCCCGGAGCCGGGCGTCCTCGTTGATCGCCACCGCCTCCTCCACCTGCTCCCGCGTCGCCGAAGTCGCACCGAGCGCGCTCCTCAGCTCGCCGTTGGTCACGAAGTCGACGTCGTCGATGAGGACCTTGGCCTCGAGCTCGGGCGGCAGCTCGGACCGGTTGAAGGCCGAAGCGAGGAGCACGCCCAACAGCCCGACCGCCACAACGCTGGCGAACGCTGCGCCCATCGCGTTCGAGACGTTGTTCGCCACGCCGCGCAGTGCGCCGACGTCGCCGGCCAGTCGCTTGGGAGACGCGGACACGAGCACGTTGAACAGCAGCGTGAGCAGCGTGCCCTCACCGATGCCGACGAGGAGCAGGCCAACGATGACCGCAACCGTGCTCCAGTCGTTGCCGACGGTGAAGGCGACCACGACCAGACCGATCGCAATCAGGATGTACGAGACGACCCCAAGGCGGCGCGGCGAAAAGCGACCGTAGAGTCGGACCGAGGCAACGCCCGCGGCCGCAACCGTGACGGCGTACGGGAGGATGGCCACCGCCGAGTACAGGGGCGTGCGGTCCTGGACGATCTGGACGTAGAGCGGGATGAGAAAGCCCACCGCCATACCGAGGCTGCCCGCGACGAGAAAGCAGATCACGGCGCTCTTCTCCTCGTCGCTGTCCAACACCTCCATCGCGAGGAGCGGCTGCTTGTTGGCCGCCACGCGCCTGGTAGACCACGCGAAGAAGGCTTGACCGAGCAGGATCCCCACGAGGATGAGCATCGGCGCCGGGGACAGCCGCAGCAGCGAGAACGGTGCGCCGTCGTCCGCCACCAGCAGCCCCCACGTCTGGAGGTTGTTGAAGCCGAACAGGATGAGCGCGATGGCGGCAGCCGAGAGCACCACTCCGACGAGGTCGACCGTGATGCCGGGTTGGCGCGGGATGGGCGTCAGGCGATAGCTCAGGACGAGAACGACGACCGCCTGGAAGACGATCAGCCAGTACGAGTAGCGCCAGGTCAAGGCCGTCGCGAGGAAGCCGGCGACGACGAAGGTGAACGCGCTGGCGACCGCGGGGATGCCCGCGAGCACGCCCAGCGCCGTTTCCTGCTGCCGTCCGCGGTAGTTCGCGGCGATCAGCACCACCAACGTCGGCACGAGCGCGGCGGCGGCCACCCCCGCGATCGCCTGGGCAGTGTTCATGGTGCTGGCGTCGGTGCTCGTCGCCATCAACGCCATCGCCAGGCCGTGCGCGACGACGCCAACTTGGAAGACCCGGCGCTCGCCCAGGAGCTTGCCGACCTTTGCGCCCAGCATGACGAACGCCGCAACGAACAGCGAGTAGACGAGGAGCGCCGTCGCCGTGGCCGTTGCGGGCGCGTCCAGGTCGTCGGAGATCGGCCCGAGCGACACGGGCAGGACGCTGATGTTGATCGCCATCTGAAGTTGGGCGAGGACGATGACGACCAGTGGCAACCAGGGCGCTTGGGCAGCGCGTGCGTCCCCAACTCCGGGGTCAGCTGCCAGACCCGATTGTTCAGACATGTGATCCATGTCAACCGGTCGTGAAGATGTCCTCGGGCAGGAAGGCGGACACGAGCATGTTCGGCACGTCGACGACCTGGCTGATCTTGAGGTCCACGGCGACGCTGCAGATGGCATAGGCCTGCTGGCGTGTCCACCCACGCTCGACCAGGTGGTCGATCATGTTGAGCAGCGCGTTGCGCGCCGCGAGCGAGACGTCCTCCGAATGGTCGACGCCGTCACGGGTGACCGAGATGCCGGTGGTGGCGTAGAAGCGGCGGGGCGCGGCGAACTCGGGCGGCAGGAAGTAGTCCTGCCGGGTGAACCGCAGGTCGCGGATCCCCTTCTCCGCCGCCTCACCCTTTCGCACGGCGAATCGCACGTGCAGCGTCGCGTTCATCTCGATCGCCGTGCCGCACGTCTCGCAATCACCCTGGGCGAAGTGGGCATCGCCCGCGGAGAAGAGCCCGCCCGGGGCATCGACCGGGATGAGCAGGTGTGTGCCCCTGCCGAGCTGCTTGATGTCGACGTTGCCGGCCTGTTCGCGGGGCGGGATCGTCCGCAGGCCGTGCGCCGCGATGTCCGTGTCGCTCGGAACCGAGGACGCGGGCGACGGCGGCAGCACGAAGCCGCCGCGCTCGAGCGACGCCTGCTCCCGGGCCGTCGTGGTGGCGAGCAGCTCGTGGCCCGGTGTGAGGCCGATCGTTCCCATGAACGGTGCGCCGGGGATGCGGACACCGGGGAGGTCCGGGGAGGTGGCCCAGCCGTCGGCAATGTCCCAGTTCACCTTGAACGGCTCCGGGAACACGTCACGGAGGAACCCGAAGCCTGGGACCTGGACGGTGTAGCCGTACGAGTCGGCCTCGACGTCGAGGATCTCGACGTCGAGCAGGTCACCCGGCTCGGCGCCCTCGATGTGCACGGGGCCGGTGAGCGGGTGCACCACATCGAGGTTGGGGGCGGCGACGACGTCCAGCGAGACAGCGGGGCCCATCTGCCCGTCGAACGCATCGCGGGTCTCGAGGATCACCTCGTCACCAGGATCGCAACGCACCACAGGGGGGATGTCTGGGTGCCAACGGTTGTGCCCGGTCGTCGGCTCCTCGAGCAGCGTCTTGGTCCGGTCGATCCGGATCTCGCGCGTGGTCGTCATCGGTTCCTCCTCTATGGGCCCGCCCCGTGAAGCGCCGGGTCGCTGGGGTGCTCCGACAGCGGGGTCGTGTCGATCGTCATCCAGGCGATCATCGGCAGCGACTCGAGAGCGGCCCCGAGCTGGTCCGCACCCCGCGTTCGCCACAGGCCGAGTGCGCGCGGTCGCTCCGGCGGTGAGGCGAGCCTCCAGAGGCGAACGAGGTCACCGTCCTCGGCCAGGTCACGCGCTCGCCGCGCCTCGGCGTCGAGCATCTCCTGGACGGCGGCGGCGGTCGCGCCGTCCGGAACGTGCACGTCGAAAGTCGTCAGGAACTCCATCACGGTCGGATCGTGGTCGCGCCTCACGGGAGCGGGACCGGGATCGTTGGGATGCGGCAGCAGCGCGACGGCCTCGTCGGTGCGCCAGACGCGCAGCGGCATCGAGGACAGCGCGGCCTCGAGCCGGTCGGTGTCGTCCGCGGCGAACAGTCCCAGGGACCGCCATTCGCCGGGCTCGAGCGGCGGGCGCCAGAGCCGCAGCATGGTTCCAGCGGCAGCAAGCTCACGCGCCCGAGCCGCCTCGCGCGTGCGCATGTCGTCGACGGCCTCGACGGACGTACCGTCGGGAACGTGCGTCGTCATCGTCACGAGGTACTCCATGGCGCCTCCTCGTCTCGGGTCGAAAATACGCTTGTGGCGCCATCCGGCGTCGCGGATCTTGACGCATCGCGGGCTGTCGGTGAACGTTTAGGCATGGGCCTGGCTGGGGGCAAGCGGCTCGGGGTCGCGGGCGTTGCGATCGCGTCCTTGGCGCTGGCGTCGTGCATCAACTTCGCACCCGCGGTGTCGTCACAGGCGAGCACGGTCGAGGGTGCCCGCAGCGTCGCCACTGTGTTCGCGGACGTGACCGGCGACGGGTCCGACGACGTGCTCGTGGCGGTCTCGCTGCCGGGCGCGGACGCAGTCGTGCGGATGGCGCCGTGCGGGGGTGGATGCCTCGAGCGGCGCGAGCAGGTCCAGCCCGGCGACGACGTGCTTGACCTGGCGGCGTCCGACTTCGACGGCGACGGTGTTGCGGACGTCTCGGTCGTTACGTCGACTGGCGCGAGGGTGTACTTCGGCGGTGCGGCAACGAAGCGACGGCCCGAAGGCCTGGTCGCCGACGACTTCGTCGTCGCCGCGGTGCCGGAGCTCGAGGCCTGGAGCCGCGTCGTCGCCGGCGACTTCGACGACGACGGCGATGCAGACATCGGCCTGAGCAGCCGGCAGCTCTACGACTTCGTCGCCGGCGACGGTCGCGGGGGCTTTGCACCCCTGGTCAACGTCGTGCTCCTGCCCAGCCGTGCGTCGATGGGTGGTCTGGCGTCGGGGGACGTCGACGGCGACGGCGATCCCGAGGTGTTGGTGACGGAGAGCGGACTCGGGGCATCCAACATCCTGGGGACGGTGGTCGCCTTCCGCGACGGAACGGCGGCCGTCGCCAGCTACACCGAGGACGGCTTGCTCCTCGGCGGGGTCACGGCGGCCGACGTCAACGGCGACCACCTCGACGACGTTGCCGTGGTGCGCTTCGTTCCCGACCCGATCAACTTCAGGGACGTGCGGTTGCTGCGATCGACGGGCACGGGCTTCACCGGCTTCGGCTCCGGCGGGGCGCTCACGTCGTTGCCTTCGCCGGCGGCCGACATGGTCCTGCGCGACATCGACCTCGACGGAAACGTCGACTTCCTGGCGTCGGACGGCGCCCAGCTGTCGTGGTGGCATGGGCTGGGCACCGGTGCCTTCACCGCCCGCGTCGACCGGGCGGCGGGGCCGGCCCCCCGCAGCCCGGCGTTCGGCACCGTCGGTGGCGGCGCCCGGGCCGACCTGGTGGTCGCGAACAGCAGCGCGCCCTTCGCCCAGGTGTCGTACCTGACCAACGCCTCGCAGCTCTGACCGGGCCCCGCGAGCGGCGTCCCTGGGTCCGGCAGGGGTCGGGCTAGCCGTCCGGCCACCAGGCGCGCAGCCGTGGCCGCCAGGCGGGGACCGCCCGGCGGTAGTCCTCGTACGCAGAGCCGAAGGTGCGGGCGAGCGTCGGCTCCTCGTACCAGCGCACGAACGCCGCGACTGCGGCCCAGACGGCGCCTGCGTAGGCGAGGAGGACCGGGCGCCCAAGGATCAGTGCCTGTCCGACGATGACCGTCACGACCGCCAGGTACATCGGATTGCGCACGTGGCGATACAGGCCACCCACGACCAGCGACTCCGTCGGAGCGACCGGCGCCGGCGTGCCGGACCCCTCGGTCACGAAGCGGGCAAAGGCGATCACGAGCACGGCGGCACCCGCAGCGACGAGGGCCACACCGAGCCCACGCAGCGGCGCAGCCACCGACCCACCCGAGCGCCAGTCGGTCAGCAGCCAGGGGATGGCACCCGCGACGACCCCCGGCGCGACGACGAAGAACGCCGCCGCGCCGAGGGTCGCCTCCGGCCTGCGCATGTGGGCCCTGCCGCCGCTCAGCGGGCCACGCTGCGCATCGTCGGTCTCACGCGGCCTCGTCGGCCGGGACGTCGCCGAAGAAGCCGGTGATCGCCCGCAGCCGGCCGTCGTCTCCGACCTCGCCGACGTCGGTGCCGGTGATGACGATCGCTCCGTCGGGCGCAACGAACTCGAACGTGTAGCGGGCCAGGTTGTGGTGGGCGTCGACGCCGCTGGTCCGGCGGAACGTGTGGCCCGGGTACTGGGCGATCACGCCCTGCGCCAGCTCGTCGAGCGCCGCGTGGCCCTGCACATCGAACAGCGGGTCGATGAACCGGCCGTCCTCGGCCCATGCGGTGCGGATCAGGTCGGCCCGGCGGGCGGCGTCGGCCTGCGTCAGGCCCTCGAGGTAGGCGTCGATGGTCGCGTTGACATCGCTCATGGATGGCTCCTTCGTGGTGCGCTGCAGTGTCGCCCACGAGAGTGAGCCTCCCTCCCGACCGAAGGCCATTACCTGGTAGGTAGGGGCGCCTGCGACCCGGTCCCCGTTACGGTCGCCCCATGAGCGTCGCGTCCCCACCTCGTGCCGTCGGTGACCTCCTGCGACAGTGGCGGCACCAACGCCGCATGAGCCAGCTCGGCCTCGCCGTCGAGGCCGACGTGTCCGCCCGGCACCTGAGCTTCGTCGAGACCGGCCGGTCGCATCCGAGCCGCGAGCTCGTGCTGCACCTGGCCGACCACCTCGACGTGCCCCTGCGCGACCGCAACACGCTGCTCATGGCCGCCGGCTTCGCGCCCACGTACCCCGAGACACCGCTCGATGCCGAGGAGATGACGCCCGTGCGAGACGCGCTCGACAAGATCCTCGGCAGCCACCTGCCGTTCCCGGCGGTCGTTGTCGACCGCCACTGGAACCTCGTGGCCGCCAACGACACGGCTCGCGCCGTCCTCACCGACGGCGTGGCCCCCGACCTGGTGGGTCCCCACGTCAACACCCTCCGGGTGTGCCTCCACCCGGACGGGCTCGCCCCCCGCATCGTGAACCTCGCCGAGTACAGCGCCCACCTCATCGAGCGGCTCGATCGCCTCGCTGCCGCCTCCGCGGACCCGGAGCTCCTGTCGCTCCGTGACGAGCTGCTCCGGTACCCGGGCGTCTCCGCGGGCCACGCGGGTGGCTCGGACACCGCGTCCCGCCTGTTCGTCCCGCTGGTCCTGCGCAGCGACGACGGCGAGCTGACCTTCTTCAGCACCATCGCCACCTTCGGGACGGCGCACGACATCACCGTCGCCGAGCTCGCGATCGAGGCGTTCTTCCCAGCCGACGACGCGACCGGTGCCGCCTTGCGCGGTTTCGGTGAGCTGCGCCGCTAATTCGCTCGCAACGGCTCACACCCTCGGCCACAGTGTCAGGCGTATGCCGAGACGACCGAAGGGGGTGCCGATGATTCACAGCTTCCACGAGCAGGGCTCGCTGACGACGCTGCTCGGCCGCCCACCCGGGTCGCTCCCTCCCGGAACCTGACCCGGCGCAGCGCCGGATCCCTGGCCGACCGGCCGAGCCGCCACGCAGGGCGATCGCGCCCCTGTCCCACGGTCCGCGGCCCCGTGGCCGCGCCCCACTCCGAGAGGAACTGCCATGTTTCAGCACGACTACGTGGCCCAGCTGCTGGTCCGCGACAAGCAGAGCGAGCTGCGCAAGCGTGCGCCACGCCGCGTTCGGGCCCCCTCGTCCGAACGGCGCTGGGCACGCCCCCGCCGCCGCTAGCAGCAACGCTCCAGGTCCCGGCGGTTGGCCGGTTCAGCCTGAGCCCGACGCTACGCTCGGCCGGCATGGATCAGCCCCCCGCCGAGGCCTGGAGCATCCAACCCAACGGCCCGCTGGTCGGTGAGGTGCGCGTCAGCGGATCGAAGAACGCCGTGACCAAGCACATGATCGCGGCCATGCTGGGGACCGAGCCGAGCACGATCACGAACGCGCCGGCGGTCGGCGACGTGGGGATCACCGCCGACATCCTCACGTCACTCGGGGTCGGCGTGGAGAGCCGGCGGGATCGCATCACGATCGAGCCGACGGCCACGCCCGACGCCAAGGTGCCGCTCGAGTTCAGCGGGCTCAACCGCATCCCGATCCTCCTGCTCGGCCCGCTCCTCCACCGCAACCACGAGGCCTTCGTGCCGCTGGTCGGTGGCGACCGCATCGGGCAACGCCCGGTCGACTTCCACATCGCGGCCCTGGAGGCGATGGGCGCCGACGTCGAGGTGACCCCCGACGGGATCGCCGCCCAGGCCGACCACCTGCGCGGCGCCCGGATCACGCTGCCGTACCCGAGCGTCGGGGCCACCGAGACCGTGCTGTTGTCGGCGGTCCAGGCGCAGGGCCGGACCGTGCTGCTCAACGCCGCGATCGAGCCCGAGGTCACCGAGCTGGCGTTGTTCCTGCAGCGTATGGGTGCCCGGATCAGCTTCCGGCCCGACCGAAGGATCGTGATCGAGGGGGTCGAACGGCTCGGGGGAGCCGCCACGCGGTTGCAGGGCGACAGGCTCGAGGCGTTCTCGTACCTGGTCGCCGGCCTCATGACCGGGGGGCGGGTGCGGGTCGCCGGCTGTGGCCAGGACCGCCTGGTCACGGCCATCGACACGCTGCAGAAGATGGGCGCCCGCTTCGAGATCACCGACGAATGGATCTCTGCGAGCGCCGACCGCCTGCGCACGGCGGCGGTCCAGACCGACACCCATCCCGGGTTCATGACCGACTGGCAACCGCCCCTGATCGTGCTGATGACCCAGGCGGAGGGGATGTCGGTCATCCACGAGACCGTCTACGAGGACCGCCTGATCTACGTCGACGCGCTCACCCAGATGGGCTGCGAGATCGAGCTCTACGACACCTGCCTCGGCGGGCCGGCATGCCGGTTCCACGACACCAATGCCGTGCACTCCGCGGTGGTCCGGGGCGTGTCCAAGCTGCACGGCGCCGAGGTCACCGTCCCCGACGTCCGTGCCGGGTTCTCGTCGGTGATCGCCGCCGCCGTCGCGGAGGGGCCGTCGCTCCTCCACGGCATCCAGCACCTCGAGCGCGGCTACAACCGGCCCTTCGAGACGCTTGAATCGCTGGGCCTACGGCTCGAGCGGGTGCCGAGCGCGGCGTGAGGGCTGCTGGGCCGTGCGTCAGCCGGAGACCAGGCTGGCCAGGGCCCAGATGGCGGCGATCGTGCCGACGAGGATCATCACCACGCTCCGCGCCACCGGCGCCTGCGCCAGCTCGCCCTCGCGGGGCTTGCTCGGCGGTCGGACCAGCGCCGTCAGGCTGCCAACGGCCATCGCCGAGCCCAGCGCCAGCACCAGCCATGCCAAGAGATCCTCGCCGAGGAACATGCAACGGAGCGTAGGGGCAGATCCGGCGCGACCGGCAGTCGGCACACCGCTCGGCATGGCATCACCACTGGTTCTCGTCCCCGGCGGATAGCGTCCCTGTCCATGATCACGCCGACCATCGGCTGGCGGGAATGGGTGGCGCTGCCGGAGCTGGGTGTCGAGGCCATCAAGGCCAAGGTCGACACCGGTGCGCGGTCCTCGACCCTCCACGCCTGGGCGGTCGAGATCGTCGACCGACCCCACGCCGGCCCGGCGGTGCGCTTCGTGCTCCACCCCCACCAGCGGGACGCGTCGCTGACGGTGGCGGCAGAGGCACCGCTCGTGGGGTGGCGCGACGTCCGCTCGAGCAACGGCACCCTCGAACGGCGCCCGGTCATCAGGACGCCCGTGGTCATCGCCGGGCGCCGCGTCTCCATGGAGCTGACGCTCACGCGGCGCGACGAGATGGGCTTCCGCATGTTGATCGGCCGGACCGCGCTTCGACGCAGATTCGTCATCGACCCGGCGCAGTCGTTTGCGGGCGGGGGCACTACAGTCGCCGCCTCAGCCCCTTCCCCCCGGCCGCTGGCCGGGTGGATCTCCGCTGCACGCTGACGGCAAACCCCAACGATCGTGGGGTCCAGTGTGAAGATCGCCATCCTGTCGCGCAATCCCAACCTCCACTCGACGGCCCGGTTGCGGGTCGCCGCCGAGGCGCGCGGCCACACGGTGCGGGTCATCGACTACCTGCGCTGCTACATGAACATCACGGCCCACCGGCCGACCGTGATCATGCAGGGCACCGAGCTGACCGACGTCGACGCCGTGATCCCCCGCATCGGGGCATCGCACACCTTCTACGGCACCGCCGTCGTGCGCCAGTTCGAGATGATGGGGGTCTTCACCGCCAACGAGTCGCAGGCCATCAGCAGGGCGCGCGACAAGCTGCGCGCCCTGCAGCTGCTGGCACGCAACGGCCTCGGGCTCCCGGTCACGGGGTTCGCCCACTCCACCAAGGACATCGACGGCCTGCTCGAGACCGTCGGAGGGCCACCGATCGTGGTCAAGCTGACGGAGGGCACGCAGGGGATGGGCGTGGTGCTCGCGGAGACCCGCAAGGCGGCCGAGTCCGTGATCTCCGCCTTCCGCCAGCTCGACGCCAACATCCTCGTGCAGGAGTACATCAAGGAGGCCGGCGGCACCGACATCCGCGCGTTCGTCGTGGGCACCAGGGTGGCGGCGGCCATGCGGCGACAGAGCGCACCCGGCGAGTTCCGCTCCAACCTCCACCGGGGGGGCACGGCCGAGAAGATCCGGCTGACCCCCGAGGAACGGTCCATGGCGGTGCGCGCTGCCCGGACCATGGGGCTCAACGTGTGCGGTGTCGACCTCGTCCGATCCCGGCACGGCCCGCTCGTGCTGGAGGTGAACAGCTCGCCGGGGCTCGAGGGCATCGAGTCCGCCACCGGCAGCGACGTGGCCACCCGGATCGTCGAGTGGATCGAGAAGAGCCACGCCGCCCGGCCCCGGAGAAGCCGCCGCAAGGCCTGAGCGCCCGGCCATGGCCTCGACGACGACCCGCGCCTCCCGCGCCTCCCGCAACCGGCCCGTCGAGATCGCCGGCACGACGGTGGCCCCGGGGCGGAGGCGGCTCGTCGAGGTCCCGGTCGCGCGCCTGCCCACCACCACCCGGTTCAATCTGCCCATCGTCGTGCTCAACGGCCAACGGCCCGGTCCGCGGCTGTGGCTCTCGGCCGTCATCCACGGCGACGAGCTCAACGGGCTCGAGATCATCCGGCGGGTGCTCGAGGTGCTCCGGCCGCGCCGGCTCGCCGGCATGCTGCTCGCCGTCCCCGTGGTCAACGTGTTCGGGATGGTGACCGAGACCCGCTACCTGCCCGACCGCCGCGACCTCAACCGCTCGTTCCCGGGATCGCCCCGCGGATCGCTCGCTGCCCAGCTCGCCAACCTGTTCATGTCCAACGTCGTGGCGGCGTCGGACATGGGGATCGACCTGCACACCGGCAGCGACCACCGCTTCAACCTCCCCCAGATCCGTGGCGACCTCGAGGACCCGGCGACCCTGCGGCTGGCGCAGGCCTTCGGTGCGCCGGTCAGCGTGCACTCGCCCCTGCGGGACGGGTCGCTGAGGGAGGCGTGCCGGCGGCGGGGCATCCCCGTCGTGGTGTACGAGGGCGGCGAGGCGGACCGGTTCAACGAAACCGCCATCAGGGCGGGGGTCGATGGGGTGCTGCGCGTGCTGGCCGACCTCGGGATGCGGCCGGACGATGAACCCCCGCCGGCAGCGGCCACCACGGTCGTGCGGCACACGCACTGGGTGCGGGCCCGGCGCACGGGCATCCTGCGCTCCCCCGTGCGTGCCGGGCAGCGGGTTGCCAGGGGCGACTTGCTGGGGATCATCGCCGACGCCGTGGGCGACTCGAGGGCCACCATGAAGGCCCCGTTCGAGGCGGTGGTGATCGGCAACACGCAGCATCCGCTGGTCAACCGCGGCGACGCGCTGTGGCACCTCGCCGACCTCGACCCCGCCTCCAAGGGCACCGCAGCCCGACCACCCCGCGGGCGCTGATCGCGGCCGGCCCCACAGCCGCACGGGCTCGGCTGCGGCGTACCGACGATTCCCAGCACCGGCGCCGAGCCATTACCGTGCCCGGCGATGTCGAGCCGGTATCGCCTGGTCGCGCTCGTCGGGCTCATCGTCCTGGGGGCAGCCATCGCCGGGATCTTCGCCCTCATGGGCGAGGACGAGGGCCCGCCCGCGGCCGACGACGCCCGGGCCTACCTCGCCGCCTGGGAGGAGGGCGACTACGCGCGGATGCGGGATCACGTGCTCGACCCGCCCGACTCGTTCGACACCGTTCACCAGCAGATCGTCGACAACCTCGCGGTCACGTCGGCGAGCTACGAGCTCGGAGAGGTCGACACCAGCGGCGACAGCGCCATCGCCCGGTTCACCGCCACGCTGCAGCTCGACGGGTTGGGTGAGTGGTCCTACGACGGGGCCCTGTCGATGGCCCTGGACGAGGGGGACCGCTGGGTCGTCGACTGGACACCGGCCGCCATCCACCCGCGCCTGGGGAGCGACCAGACGCTGACCCGGACGCGGGAGGTGCCGGCCCGGGCGGCGATCGTCGACCAGGACGGCGAGCCGCTCGCCTCCACCGGCCCCGGCAGGATCGTCGGGCTCGAACCCCAGGCCATCCAGGACCTGAACCAGGTGAAGGTGGCGCTCCAGCAGCAACTCGGCGTCGACCCCGCGGCGGTCGACCGCGCGCTCGGGGCGCCCGGCGTGCAGCCGAACCACTTCGTGCCCATCATCTCGGTGAGCGAGGCCCGGTACACGCAGGTGGCGCCGGTGATCTATCCCCTGCCGGGCACCCGGTTCCGGGAGACGACGGTGAGGACGACGCCGTCGGCGGGATTCGCCGCGCACGTGCTCGGGCGCACCGGCGAGGCCACCGCCGAGCGGCTTCAGGAGCTGGGGCAGCCCTACCGCCGCGGCGACGTCGTCGGCCTCAGCGGCATCGAGGCCGCCTACGAGACCCAGCTCGCGGGCACGCCGTCGGGCGACATCCAGCTCACGGACGCCGAGGGCGAGGTGGTCGAGGTGCTGGACCGCATCGAGGGCGAGGCCCCGGAGCCCGTGGCCACCACGCTCGATCGAACCGCACAGGCGGCGGTGGAATCGGCGCTGGCCGCCACGGACCGGCCGGCCGCCGCCGTGGTGGTCGACCGCGACGGCAACGTGAGGGCGGTGGCGTCGCGGCCACTCACGGAGTTCAACCGGGCGCTCGCCGGGCAGTATCCGCCGGGATCGACGTTCAAGGTGGTGACGACCGGCGCCCTGCTCGCCAACGGCGTCACGCCGGACACGCCCGTGGAGTGCGCCCCGACGATCAACGCCGGCGGGCGGGAGTTCAAGAACTTCGAGAGCTCCAGCCTCGGCACCGTTCCCTTCGGCGTCGCCTTCGCGGAATCGTGCAACACCGCCTTCATCAGCGCCTCGGCCCCGGTCCCAGACGCCGACCTCGTGGCGGCGGCCGAGAGCTTCGGGTTCAACACGGACTACTCGGTGGGCCTGGACACGTTCGGGGGCAGCTTCCCCACCCCCGCGGACCCCACCGAGCACGCGGCCGCCGCCATCGGCCAGGGCCGGGTCGAGGCGAGCCCGCTGCACATGGCGACCGTGGCGGCGGCGGTCATCGACGGAACCTGGGACGCGCCGGTGCTCCTTCCCGATCCCCCGCCGGGCGACGAGGGTGACGACGCCACCAGCGACACGGGCGCATCGACCACCGCCGCCGGCGGCGCCGACCAGACGAGCACCACCGGCACCGAGGGCGAGTCCGCGGCCGGCGCGGACCTGGCGGCACGCCCCGAGCCCAGGACCCTTCCGGCGGGAACGGCCGACACGCTCATGGGGCTGATGCGCCGGGTCGTCACCGAGGGCAGCGGCCGGGAGGCGGCCATCACCGGCGTCGAGATCGCCGGCAAGACCGGCACCGCAGAGTTCGGCCAGGGCGATCCGCTGCCCACGCACGCCTGGTTCATCGGCATCCGCGGCGACAACGCCGTCGCCGTTCTCGTCGAGGGCGGCGGCGTCGGCGGCCGGGTGGCGGCGCCGATCGCCGGTGCGATCCTGGCCGGGCTTCCGGGCGGGTGAAAGCGTTGGCGGCCGCCTGGCCCCCTTGACCTCAAGTTCGCTTGAGGTTCTACCGTTTCCGGCATGCGCGCGATCCGCCAACACGAGTTCGGGCCCCCCGAGACGCTGATCCTCGAGGAGGTCGCTGACCCGGTCCCCGCGGATGGCCAGGTGCGCGTCGCCGTGGAGGCCGCCGGCGTGCACCTGCTCGACACCACGATCCGCAAGGGCGAGTCCGGCGGGCCGTTCCCGCTCCCCGAGCTGCCCATGACGCCCGGGCGGGAGGTTGCGGGTCGGGTCGAGGCGTTGGGCCCGGGGGCCGCCGGCCGCTGGCTCGGGCGGCGGGTGGTGGCGCACCTCGGCATGGCGAGCGGCGGCTACGCCGAGCTCGCCGTGGCGCCCGTGGCGGCGCTGCACGAGCTGCCCGACCACCTGGAGGCGGACGCGGCCGTGGCGATGATCGGTACCGGTCGGACCACGATGGGCATCCTGGAGGTGGCCCTGCCCACGCCGGACGACGTGGTCTTGGTGACGGCGGCCGCCGGCGGCATCGGCAGCCTCCTGGTCCAGGCGGCCCACCACGTCGGCGCGGTCGTGGCCGGCGTGGCCGGGGGGCCGGACAAGGTCGAGCGGGCCCGCAAGCTGGGCGCCGACGTCGGGGTCGACTATGGCGAGGCGGCCTGGCCCGACCTGGTGCGCGAGGCCCTCGACGGCCGGGCCATCACGTTGGCGCTGGACGGCGTCGGGGGCGCGATCGGCCGCGGCGCCCTGGAGCTGTTGGGACCCGGGGGCCGGATCGTCATGTTCGGCTGGTCGTCTGGTACGCCCCTGGAGCTGACCACCGCCGACCTCTACGCCGGCGGCATCACTGCGTCGGCCGCCGTCGGTCCGCGCATCATGCAGCGGCCCGGGGGCATGCGTGATCTCGAGACCCGGGCGCTGGCCGAGGCCGCCGCGGGCCGGCTCGCCCCGCCGGTGACGCGGTTCCCACTCGCCGACGCCGCGCAGGCGCATGCCGCGGTCGAAGGGCGGAAAACGGTCGGCAAGGCGGTGCTGGTGCCCTGAGCTTGCGGGCCCATTCGCCCGGCCTCCGAGCGGAGGAGCCTGCCGCGAGGTTGGGCCCCGGCACCCAACCTCGCGGCAGGACTTTCTCGATCAGTCCACCCGGGCCATGTTGGCGAAGCGGGTGAACTGCTCGAGGAACGCCAGCCGGGTGACCCCCGTCGGCCCGTTGCGGTGCTTCGACACGATGATCTCTGCCTGCCCGCGATCCGGGGAATCCGGGTGGTACACGTCGTCGCGATAGATGAACATCACGACGTCGGCGTCCTGCTCGATCGAGTTCTCGATCGAGATGCCGTTGGCGACGAAGTTGTGCGTCGACTCGACCGTGGCATCGAAGACCGGCTGCGGGCCGCACGCTTCGATCGCAATGACCCGGTCCCAGAACACGTCCGAGGCCGCCAGGGCCCCAAGGACACCGTCGTCGACGATTTCGGCCACTCGTGCCAGCCGGGACCGGCTCGGGGCGTGCCTGTAGAGCGTTGAGCCGCAGTAGGCCGTTCCCAGGCCGGCGGCCAGCTGGCGTGCCGTGATCGCACCATCACGCATCGCCTCCTTGACCCGACGCCAGACTGCGACCGGCACCGTGTCGACGTTCGTGTTCGGCACAACCGCTTGGACGCGACCCCTCAGTTCGTCGGCGCCATGTCGCCGGCTGCCGACGATCCCAACCCGGTCCAGGAAGCCAAGTTGCTCGTCGCGGCCGTCGATACAGAGCTGGTGGCCCGGGCACCCGGGCGATCCCTTGACAGTTCGCAGCGTCGACCGGATCCCCAGACGCAGCAGCAAGAGCCGCACGTCGTCGACCAGCCGACGGCTGGTCGACGCGTAGTACACACGGCCTTGACCCCACCAGCCCACACATCCATCCGTCGCCCACAGATGGCGCAGGAACAGCGCAATCTGGTCGTCGCCAAGGGCGAAGACAGGGGCGGGCACGAACTTCTCGTGGCTGCGCCGGCCGTAGAGGCCCCATTGGTCGAGCCAGGCCGCAATCGGATTGCGCCGGCCGCGAGCCAGCTTCACCGGTGACGGCATGTAGACGTGCGACCAGCTGCCCTGCTCGACACGTCGCGGCTCGATGCCGAACCTACGAGCGGCCGCTTCCACAGTCGCGAGGCAAACCGGGTCGGCACTCGTGTAGTGGATCGGCTGCCCGGGAGCGACGCACCCATCACCGATCAGGTGGGCCAGCAACACGACCTCGTGCTCGGGCCACTCCTTGGCGTCCTTGGGCTCCGGGATGACCCGCGGTACGGCAATCCGGCTCCCCACCGTCAGCTCGTCCAGGCGCAGCCACCCGTCCACCGTGAGGAACGGGTGATTGGCGCTCGCCGTGATCCCGCGACCCGAGCCGAGACGCAGCTCGAACACCTCCTTCACCCCGGTGGGAAACGCCTTGGTCATGGTGGCGGGAACCATCCGAAGGTCGGTGTCGAGCGACCAGACCGGGATGTCGCGGTCACCACTGTCGGCCAGCTCGCGGATGGTGACCTCCGCGCCAGTGTCGGACCGCAGCACCCTTGTGTCGCCGGTGACGCAGCCGCTCTCACGTAGGTCGGCCAGCATCGGGCGCTTGTCGGACCGCAGCTCCAGCTGGCGGGAGAGCTGGGACAGCGCCACCACCGGGCATTCGAGCTCGCGCGCCAGGATCTTGAGCCCGCGGCTGATCTCGGACACCTCGACCTGGCGGTTCTCCGCCCTCGCGCGGCCGCTCATGAGCTGGAGGTAGTCGACGACCACCATGCCGAGGTTGCCGACCTGGCTCTTGAGCCGGCGGGCCTTGGCGCGGATCTCCATGACCGTGAGGTTCGGGTTGTCGTCGATCCAGATGGGCGCCGAGGCCAGGCGGCCGATGGCCTGGCTGATGCGGCTCCAGTCGTCCTCGCTCAGGCGCCCGGTGCGCACGCGCGCCGAGTCGATGCGGGCCTCGCCGCACAACAGGCGCTGCGACAGCTCGAGGCTGCCCATCTCGAGGCTGAACACCAGCGCGGGCTGGTTGGCGTACAACGCCGCGTGGGCGGCCATGCCGAGGGCGAAGGACGTGTTGTGCACGAACACGTCGGCCGCCACGAAGTTGTGCCAGCCCGGGATCGTGAGGTCGTAGACCTGCTCGTGGCCCTCGTAGTCGATGGCGGCGATCTCGTCCCACGCCACCGCGGGGCAGTCGAGGTCGGGGCGACCGGCCGCCGGCGCCGCGCCGACGCCGGGCCCGGCGCCGACCCCGGGCGCAGGCCCCCGCGCCTCCCCGACCGACACCAGCTCGGGACGCAGCTGGTGGTGGCCCTCGACGACGCCCGAGGCGTGGGCCACGAGCGCCCGGAGCTCGCGTTCGTGGCCCAGCAGACCGATCTCCCGGGCCAGGGCGACGATGTGCCGGGGGTCGTCGACCACCAGCTCGTGGGCCACCCACGTGGTGTCGTCGACGGCGACGACCGGCGAGCACACCGAGGCGCCGACGCCGAACCGCAGGAGCAGGTGCTGCAGGTCGTGTGCCAGCCCGGGGCTGCGCAGGGTCGTGGCCACCCGGCCGGCCTCGTCGCCTGCGGGGCGCCAGACGGCGGCGGCCGCCCCCAGCGCCCGGCTGAGGAACGGGGCGAGCTGGTCGCGCGGCAGCCGGAACACGGCACGCGGCACGCGGCGCTCGGCAGGCGGCCCGGCGATGCCGTGGCGGTCGGCGAGGTCGGCGACTGCACCGCTGGGCACCACGTCCCACGTGCGGGCGCCGCCCGGAAGTGGGCGGTCGACGATCCGCACGCCGTAGCCGGCCCCCCGCTGCTCGATGTCGGCGGCGACCTCGGGGTTGTCGGTCCACAGCCGGGGCCCGAGCTCGTCACCGCCGGGTGCCACCACCAGGTGGGCGAGCATCAGGGCCTCGTCGATGGGCAGGCTCTCGCGGCCGAAGACCGGGATGGCCGCGGGCACCCCTACGACCTGGCCCGTCGCCAGGTCGGCCAGGGGGCGCCAGCCGCTGGGTGTGAGGAACGGGTGGCTGGCGGTCGTGCGGACCTCGCGGCCCGAGCGCGTCCGCACGCGGTAGACCGGCTTGCGGCCGTCGTCGACGAAGGCGCCGGGGCGGACCGGGCGCAGCTCGCCGCCGTCCGCCAGCGCCAGGACCGCCACCGGACGCCCGGCAAGGCCGGACCGATGCAGGTCGGCGGCGGTGATCAGCTCGCCGGTGGCCGGGTCGACGATGGGCGTGTCCCAGGCGACGCACTTGCCCATCGACGGCCGCCCACCGACGACGACGAGGTTGCTGGGCTGGAGGCCCGACAACAGCTCGTCGAGGTCGACGTAGCCGGTCGGCACACCCGTGATGGCGTCGCCCCGACCGTACAGCTGCTCCAGACGGTCGAGGTTGAGGCCCAGCAGGTCCTCGATCTTGGAGGTCGAGTCGGTCACGCGCCGCTGGTTGACGTCGTAGACCATGGCTTCGGCGCGATCGAGGGCCTTCGTGACGTCCTCGGGAACCGAGTAGCCGATCTCGGCGATCTCACCGGCGACTCCGATCAGCCGCCGGAGCAGCGCGTGCTCCTCGACGATGCGGGCGTACCCGGCGGCGTTGGTGGTGGCCGGCGTGGACGCCATGACGTCGACCAGGACCTGATGCCCCCCCACCGTCTCCAGCAGGCCGCTGCGCCGGAGCTCGTCGGCCACGGTGACAGGATCGACGGGCTGTCCCGCGGCGTAGAGGGCATGGACGGCGTCGAAGATGTGCGAGTGCGCGGGCTTGTAGAAGTCGTCGGCCCGCACCACCCCGGCGGCCGCGGCGATCGCCTCGGGCTCGAGCATCATTGCGCCGAGCAGCGACTCCTCGGCCGTGAGGTCGTGGGGAGGGATGCGGCTGCCGCGGGGCCGCCGGGGGGAGGTGACGTCGTCGGCCATGGCTACGTCACCTTCTCCGACCAGGCCTGTGGCTAGCTAGACGGAAAACCCGGTGGACTTCCTGTGGATGACCGGGGCGGATCTGGGGATCAACCGGGGCCTCCGCCACTTTGCGTATGACACCCCGCCGCGTCCCGCAGCGAAACCCGGACCCGGGTGCGGGTGCCCTGTGGAAACTGTGGGCACGATGTGCAAAGCGTGGGGCGGGTGTGGTGGCGCGACTGGCGCGGCGCTGGCTGGTGAGGTCGGGTAGGTCGGCCATCCGGACCCGCCCGACCCCAGCCGGTTCACTCGCTGACTACGTCGACCGTGACGGGGAACTCGACATCCGCGTGGAGCTTGACCGGCACCGTGTGGGTGCCCAGCGTCTTGATGGGCTCACCCAGCACCAGCTTGCGGCGGTCGATGCGCACGTTGGCCTGCGACTCGATCGCTGCGGCGATGTCGGCCGTGGTGACAGAGCCGAAGAGCCTGCCCTCGGTGCCGGCCCGGGCCGGGATCGTGAACACGCGGGGGACGAGCGTGGTGGCTACCTCTTCGGCGGCGGCCCGGTCCTGGGCGTCGCGCAGGTCGCGCGCCCGGCGCATGGTCGCCGCCTGGCTTTCGGCCCCGGCCGTCGCCTTCATCGCAAGGCCCTTGGGAACGAGGTAGTTGCGCGCGAACCCGTCGGTCACGTCGAGGATGTCGCCTCGCTTCCCGAGATCGGACACGTCGGCGCGGAGGATGACCCGCATCACGACTCCTCTGCGGCCGCCGCGTCGGGCGGCACCTCGCCGTTGCCCTCGATGGCCGACTCTGCCGGGGGAACGGCCGCCTGGTCGCGCGGCGGCCGGTCGTCGCGCGGCCCGCGATCGCCGCGGGGACCACGATCACCACGATCGCCACGGTCGCCACGGTCACCGCGATCGCCACGGTCGCCACGATCACCGCGATCACCGCGATCACCGCGGGGCCCACGCTGCTGGGTGATGCGGGTGACGTAGGGAAGCAGCGCCATCTCCCGGGCGTTCTTGATCGCCCGGGCGACTTCCTTCTGCTGCTGCGCGTCGTTGCCCGTGACCCGCCGAGCCCGCACCTTCGATCGGTCGGACATGAACCGGCGGAGGAGGTTCACGTCCTTCCAGTCGACGTACTCGACCCCCTCGGTGGTGAGGATGCTGGTCTTCTTCTTGGCCCGGCGGGCGTTGTCCTTGTTCTTGGACCTGGACTTGGCCATCAGAATGGCTCCTCCGAGGGATCGAAGGCGGCGGCGGGCTCGTTGGACACGCTTCGGCCGCTCTGCCCGCCGCCGCTCCAGCCGTCGCCGCTGCCCTCGCGACGTTCGTTGCGCTTGATGTCGGCCGTGGCCCAGCGCAGGCTCGGGCCGACCTCGTCGGCCACGATCTCGACGACGGAGCGGCGCTCGCCGTCCTGCGTCTCCCACGACCGCTGCTCGAGCCGGCCGGTGACGACCACCCGGGCGCCCTTCTCGAGGGACTCGCTCACGTTTTGGGCGAGGTCGCGCCAGCAGGTGACGTTGAAGAACGAGGTGCTCTCCTCCCACTGCTGATTGTCGCGGTTCTGCCAGCGGCGGTTGACGGCCACGCCGAACGTGGTCACGGGCGCCCCCGCGGGGGTGAAGCGAAGTTCGGGGTCGCGGGTCAGGTTGCCCACGACGGTGACGTTTGACGACATGACTGCTTGCCTCCTCAGCTTGCAACCTGCTCGAGGAGGCCACGCCTGGTGGCCTCGGCGTCGGGCAGGCGCACGACCTTGTGGCGGACGGTCTCGTCCGCGAGTCGCAGCGCCCTCTCGAGCTGGTCGAGCTCGCTGCCGCCCACGAACTCGAAGACCACGTAGTAGCCCTCGACCTTGTGGTTGATCTCGTACGCGAAGCGCCGCCGCCCCCAGCGGTCCTCACGCTTGATGCTGGCGCCTCGTTGGCCGAGCAGGTCGGCGATTCGCCTGACGGTGGCGTCGATCACCTCGTCGTCGAGCTCGGCGTCGATGATGACCATGAGTTCGTAGGCTCGCATCGCGAGCGCTCACCTCCCTTCGGACCCGGCATCGCCGGGGCCCCGCGGCGCGGAGCAGGGTCGAGTTGGACCCGGAGACTGTAGCGGCCGGCTGGGCATTTCCTCACATTCGGGATCATGCCGAGGGGGTGTGACATTTTGGGGGCCGCCGGCCGCCGAGACGGCCCCAC
>DATFVX010000055.1:0-2346 GCA_035259985.1 Acidimicrobiales bacterium
CGGCCTCGAGCAGCCGCACCACCGCCTCGCCCGACGCCCGGGCCACGTCGTCGCGGCGCCGGTCGACGGCGGGAGCCGACGCCGAGCCGGGCAGCGACATGCCCAGGGCCTCGGCCACCGACGCCATGGTGTTGGCCGTGAACATCCCGGCGCAGGAGCCCTCGGTGGGGCAGGCGTTGCGCTCGATCGCCTCGAGCCCGGCGGCGTCCAGGCTGCCGGCGGCGTGCGCACCCACGGCCTCGAACACGCTCACGATGTCGAGCGCCTGCCCGTTGTGGTGGCCCGGCAGGATCGACCCGCCGTAGACGAACACCGACGGCACGTTGAGCCGGGCGGCGGCCATGAGCATGCCGGGCAGCGACTTGTCGCAGCCGGCGAGTGTGACCATGGCGTCCATCCGCTCGGCGTGCATCACGGTCTCGACCGAGTCGGCGATCACCTCCCGCGACACCAGCGACGCGCGCATCCCCTCGTGGCCCATGGAGATGCCGTCGGACACGGCGATGGTCGTGAACTCGATCGGGAAGCCACCGGCCGCGCGCACGCCCTCCTTGGACCGCTTGGCCAGGCGCTCGAGCGGCATGTTGCACGGCGTCACCTCGTTCCAGGACGAGGCGACGCCCACCTGTGGCTTGTCCCAGTCGTCGTCGGTCATGCCGATCGCCCGCAGCATCGCCCTCGCCGGCGCCCGCTCGAACCCGTCGGTGACCTCGCGGCTGCGGTGCTTGATGTCGACGCGGGACTCGCTCTCGCTCATGGGCGCAGCGTAGGTCTAGGTCCACGACCCTTCGAACTTGCGGCAAATAGCGCCCCCATGGGGGCCCCAACCGCCGCAAGTTCGGATCGGGGGTGGCCTCAGGACGGCACCACGCCGGCCCTCATCTCCGCCGCGCTCACCCCGCGGGTGGACTCGACGATGCGGATCGTGGCGCGGGTCAGCGGCTCCAGGTGCTCGCGGTCGATCTTGTCGGGCGTGTCCATGGCGTCGAACAGGTAGAAGGGCGCGGTCAGGAAGTTCATCACCGGCACGCCCTCGCGGTGGTAGAAGGCGCCGTCGGTCGGCGGCTGCTCCCCGAAGGCATCGGGGGCCAGGATCATCGACCGGCCCAGCCCCTCGGTCTCCAACGCCTTGCCCACGGCCTCCTCCAGCGGCGGGATGCGGCTCGTGAAGAACCACCGCGGCACCGGCAGACCGGTCGGGACCACGTCGCCGCCCCGCTCGGTGAACTCCAGCGCGGCGTGCTCGAGGTGGACCTCGAGCACCACCTGCGCCAGCTCGGCTCGGTGCGCCTCGATGTAGCCGAGCAGGCCCGCCCCGCCGGACATGTGGCCCCCCTGCAGCACGAAGACCAGCCGGTGCGGCCGCCGCTCGACCGGCTGGGCGGCCCAGTAGGTGGCCTGCGCCAGCACCAGCGAGATGCCGCTGCCGTCCTCGACGGCCGAGGCCCACGGCCCGTCGTGGTGGGACCCGATCATGACGGTCTCGTCGTCCGGGCCCTCCAGCTCGCCCACGACGTTGTGGGACTCGACCTCCTCCCGCGTCGAGGCGACGGTGAGCCGGACCCGCACCGGCCCGCGGGCGAGCTGGTCACGCAGCCTCGCCCCGTCGGTTCCGTTCACCCAGACGCCGGGGATCGGCCGGGCGACAGCGTCGTACGGCACGAAATAGTTGAACGAGTCGCCCGGGTAGTCGGTGAGGGTGCCGATGAACGCCACCGCGCCGGCCGCGATCGACGGTTCCATGACCGCCTGGAACTGCGCCCCGAAGGGCACGACGTGCTCGGCGCCGGCCAGGCTGCCGTCGGGATCGACGATCCGTCCCCGGGGATCGGCCGGTGCGCTGCCGGCCGTGGCCAGCAGGTCGGCGGGGATGCGGATCAGCGGCACGTCGAACAGCGACGCCTTGCCGCGCACGCCACCGGGTCCTGCCGGGTCGAAGGCGGCGACATCGGCCTCGAGCCCGTCGACGGGTGCCGAGAACGGCACCGGGAAACAGTCGAGGGAGGCGGTCGCGCCGTCGGGCCCCGTCACCTCGAGCGACCAGCCGGTGGGCTCCCAGCGGGTGACGGTGATGGGCTCCAGCCGGACGTTGTCGAGGCCGATGCTGCGGAACCGGTCGGCGATCCACTCCTCCGCCCACTCGTCGGCGGCATAGCCGGGCCGGCGGATCCCCTGGTCGAAGACCTCGCGGATCCACCCGAAGATCGTGGCCTCGGTGGGCACGTCGCTCAGGTTCACCACGCCGTCTGCTGACATCCGGTCCCCCCGTGTGTCGCCGGTCGCATCGTCGTCACCCTCGCCGGCGCCCGCCGGGTCGGCCTCGGGGTCGCCGGACGACGAGCAGGC
>DATFVX010000056.1:0-6135 GCA_035259985.1 Acidimicrobiales bacterium
CGGCCTCGGCTTACGGTGCAAATTCCGTACTGTTCTGTGCCCACTTGCGTCCCCATCCGCTCGGCCTGCAAGGCCGCTCGCAGCGCGGGCGCGACGGCCAGGAGGTCGGGGAGCAGTAGGTTGGCCGCCACGAGGTCGAAGGGCGGGCCGGCGGTCACCACCTCGTCGAGCGGGCGCCCGGTGGCCGTGAGCCGGTCCCCGACCCCGTTGCGGTCGGCGTTGGCCCGCGACGCCGCCACGGCGTCCGGGTCGCGGTCGACGCCGACCGCCTCGGCGGCGCCCAGTGCCAGCGCGGCGACACCGAGCACGCCGCTGCCGCAGCCGGCGTCGAGCACCCGCTCGCCGCCCCGCACGAGGCGCTCGATCGCCGCCAGCGTCAACCTCGTCGACGCGTGTGCCCCGCTGCCGAAGGCCCGCCCGGGATCGATCAGCACCTCCACGCCCGCCACGCGCCGGCCCGCGGGCACCCAGGGCGGGCGCACCCGGAGCCGCCAGCCGACGCTCACGGGCCGGGCGAAGGCGCGCCATGCGTCCAGCGCGCCGTCGACGTCGGCCGCCGCCACCTCGGCGGGCCAGCGGTCACGGACCGCCGCCACCAGAGGGCCGATGTCGGCACCGGGGGCGACGCCCGCCACCAGCAGGACCCGGGTGGCCGTCTCGCGCTCCTCGATGGCGGCGGCTCCCGCCTGCCACAGAGCGTCGGCGGCCGGGGCCACGTCGACGCCCCTGGGCACGGCGACCGTGACGACGTCGCCTGGTGACGTCAGGCCGGGCGCGCCAGGGTGAGGAGGTAGTCGCTCTGTGGGTCGGTCCAGAGCCCCGTCACCTCGAATCCGGTGGCCGCCAGCTCGGACCGCACCCGCTCGGGTGTGAACTTGGCGCTGATCTCCGTCCGAATCTCCTCCTCGGCCGCGAACCGGACGGTCATGTCGATGGCGTCGAGACGCACGGACATGGCCTCGGTCGCCCGCAGCCGCATCTCGATCCACTGCTCGTCCGGATCCCAGACGGCCACGTGCGCGAACCGCTCGGGGACGAAGTCGGCACCCAGCTCCCGGTTGAGCACGTACAGCAGGTTGCGGTTGAACTGCGCGGTCACCCCGCGGGCGTCGTCGTAGGCGGCCACGAGGCGGCCTGCGTCCTTCACCAGGTCGGTCGCGAGGAGGAATCGATCAGACCCTTCGAGCACGCCGCGCAGCTCGGCCAGGAACCGGCGTCGCTGGTCGGGCGCGAAGTTGCCGATGGTGCTGCCGAGGAACGCGACGAGCCGCGGCTCGCCCAGGTCGGGGATGCCATCGAGGTGCTCGTGGAAGTCACCGACGACCGCGTGGACGCCGATGTCCAGGTCTGCGGCGATGGCCTTCGCCGCGGCCAGCAGCGTGGCCTCCGAGACGTCGAACGGGACGTAGGCGTCGAGCCCGGCGCTCGCCGATGCCATGGCCCCGAGCAGCAGCCGCGCCTTCTCCGACGTGCCCGACCCCAGCTCGACCAGCACCCGCGCCTTGGCCGCCTCGGCGATCTCGCCGGCGGCCCGCCGCAGCAGCGCCGCCTCGGCGCGGAAGGGGTAGTACTCCGGGAGGCGGGTGATGTCCTCGTACAGGGCCGACCCGCGGTCGTCGTAGAACCACACGGGCGGCATCGACTTGGGCGTGGTGCCGAGGCCGAGCCGCGCGTCACGACGCAAGGCCGCCTCCAGGTCGCCGGGCAGCAGCCGCACGTCGACCGTGACCCGCCTCGGTGCCAGGATCGTGCCCGCCCGCTGAGCGCTCACCTGTCCACCGCCAGGCGCAGGCCGCAGAACGGCCAGCGGGCCGCGGGCGGGAAGAAGTTGCGATACGTCGGCCGGCTGTGGCCCGCCGGGGTCACGCAGGCGCCTCCCCGGAGGACCTGCTGGTTGACCATGAACTTCCCGTTGTACTCGCCGACCGCGCCGGCGGCCGGCTGGAATCCGGGGTAGGGGCCGTAGGGGCTGCCCGTCCACTGCCAGACCGCGCCGAACCACTGCTCGTCGCCGGGGGTCGCGGGCACGGGATGGAGGCCCGACCCCGAGAGGCCGGCCTCGTCGAGCCCGGCGATACCCGGGGCATCGACTGCGGACGACGTCACCGGGCGGGCCCTGTTCGCGGCGACCACCTCCCATTCTGCCTCGGTCGGGAGCCGGCACCCCGCCCAGCGGGCGAACGCGTCCGCCTCGTACCAGCTCACGTGGCACACCGGCTCGTCGGGGTCGACCGGCCGCGGGCCGGCCAGTGTCTGGATCAGCCAGCCGTCACCGGCGCGGGCCCAGTACTCGGGCGCCTGCCAGTCGTGGGCCTGCACCGTGGCCCAGCCGTCGGACATCCACAGCGCCGGCTCCCGGTACCCGCCCTCGGTCATGAACGCCAGCCAATCGCCGGCCGTCACGAGGCTCGAGCGGATGGCGAAGGGTCCCAGCAGGACGTCATGGCGCGGGGTCTCGTTGTCGAAGCAGAAGCCGTCGCCCGCATGGCCGACCGCCGCGACGCCCCCGGCGTGCTCGATCCACACCGGACCGCCCTCCGGCGGGCTGCCGAGGGTGGCCGGGCGTTCGAACCCGCGGTAGGCCGGGCGCAGGGGGTTGACGGAGAGCACGTGCTTGATGTCCATCAGCAGCAGCTCCTGGTGCTGCTGCTCGTGGTGCAGACCGAGCTCGACGAGCTCGGGGACCTGTGCCTCCGCCTCGTCGCCGGTGACCAGGAGCTGGTCCATGGCCTCGTCGACCGTCGTCCGGTAGCGGCCGATCTCCGTGACGCCGGGCCGCGACAGCAGGCCGCGCTCCGGACGCGCATGTCGCGGGCCGACCGTCTCGTAGTAGGAGTTGAAGAGGAAGGCGTACGCGGGATCGAACTCTGCGTATCGCCGCTCGTACGGGCCGAGCACGAACGTCTCGAAAAACCACGTCGTGTGCGCCCGATGCCACTTCGTGGGGCTCACGTCGGGCATCGTCTGCACCGTCTGGTCCTCGGGGGACAGGGGCTCCGCCAGCCCTTCCGTGAAGCCTCGCACCCGGTGATATCGGGCCCGGAGGTCGTTGCCGTCCTCTGCCGGCGTCGTCGTGGCCCGCGTGGTCGCGGTCGTCGTCCGGGTGGTTGGCATGGGTGTGCCCCTCTCGGTGACTCAAGGGAAGGGAGTCCGCGGCGGCCAGGGGACCCTACCCGCGGGAAACTTGAGCCACACCGCGCCCCTGAGCTGTGCCGGCCGGGCCGGTCGGACGGTCCCGGCCGTCACCGGCAGGCTGGGACCCGGGGCTCTCCGGTCAACACGCGGTGCGATGGCTTGTCCGGCCGGAGCGGTGGGTCGGGCGGTCGGCGGTAGATCCTCCCGGCCGCCACCTTGCACACCACCGCCAGCACCGCCGCCGCAACCAGCAGGGCCCAGGCCCAGGTCGGCAGCGCTGTGCGAGTGCCGAGCGCCACCGCCAGCGGCACGAGCGCCACCGCCAGCACCCGGGCCAGGCCGTCGAGGTGGTCGACGGTGGCGCGTGCCCATCCCGGGTCGGGACCCGGGCGGGTCGCACTGCTGCCCCGCTGGTCCGCGTACCAACCGCGGTCGCGGTGGACACCGCGCATGGATCCGGCGGCCACGAACCGGTCGGCCGCCCAGCGTGGGTTGTCGGCCCGCAGCAGCACCCCATCGATCTCCGGCGCGGGCCGGCGGTGCGAGGCGCGGTATCCGAACGGGAGCCGCCTCCACCGCCGGACCGCTGCGCCCAACCGCAGGGGCGGGACCGGCTGGGGGGTGGCGAACAGCAGCAGCGTCGTCGGCGAGCGTCGCGGCGAGGCGGTGGGCAGGTGGGCGATGCTCCGATCCGGGAAGTGGGCGCGGATGTCGGCGGGGTCGCGCGGGGCGCCGGGGGCCGTCAGGTCGACCACCGCGATCCACGAGGCCGGCACCGTCAGCTCTTCCTGTCCGAAGTACTTCGGCAGCCGGAGGTGCGCGGAATAGGCCGCGAACTCCACCCCGGCCTTGTGCGTCCGGTAGCCAGGGTCGCGGAGCGCGACCCAGCGCCCGGGGCCCAGCGAATGACGGCCGCCCGGCATTCCGCACAGCTTGGCACCTGCCGTGAGGCGTCGTGGGGATCGGTCCGGATGGGCGTTCCGGTGCGATCAAGCCCCGGTTCACCGGCCGTCAACCGTCGATCCGGATCCCGTCCTCCCGGACCGACTAGAACTGCTCCGGTCTGCGCCTGGGGTCCGCGCCTGGGGTCCCGCGCCACCGCTCGAAGGAGGTCCACCCATGCGATCACGGTTCGGGTTGCCGCACCTGCTGGCCGCGCTCCTCGCCGCGGCCCTCGCCGCGACCACGGCGGCCGCACCGGCGGCCACGGCGTCGGGGGCCCGCGCCACCGCGTCGCTGCGCGAGCTCAGGGTGGCCACCTTCAACATCCACCATGGGGTCGGGCTCGACGGCGTGCTGGACCTGGGGCGGATCGCCGCGACCGTCGAACGGACCGGCGCGGAGGTCGTCGGCCTCCAGGAGGTCGACAGGCACTGGAGCCAGCGCAGCAACTTCGTCGACCAGGCCACATGGCTGGCCGACGTCCTCGACATGGACCTGGCCTTCGGCGCCAACCTCGACCTCGATCCGCCCGCGACCGGTGCGCCCCGCCGCCAGTACGGCACGGCGATCCTCTCGGCCCACAAGATCCACGCCACGACCAACACCCCGCTCCCCCGGCCGCTGGGCGGGGAACAAAGGGGGCTGCTCGAGGCCTCGATCAAGGTGCGCGGCATCCCCGTCCGGGTCTTCAACACCCACCTGCAGCACGACTCCCAGGTCGAGCGGCTCGCCCAGGTCGCCCGGATCCGCGAGGTGCTGGCCACGGCCAACGAGTCGGTGGTGCTGCTGGGCGACCTCAACGCGACGCCGGACACGCCGGAGATCACGGGCCTGACCGACCGGCTGGTCGACGCCTGGGTGACCGCGGGCGTCGGCGACGGCTTCACGTTCGACGCCGCCACGCCCCACGCCCGCATCGACTACGTCATGTCGTCCGGCGACGTGGTCGCCCGCACCGCCGCCGTCGTGACTTCGGACGCGGCGGACCACCTGCCGGTGGTGGTCGACCTGGCCCTGCCCGGCAAGCGCCTGGATCGGTAGCCGCTGCGCGCCGGTACCGTCGGCCGGACCGTGCGCGCGCTCACGTTCAACATCCACCACGGCGTCGGGCTCGACGGCGTCCACGACCTGGAGCGCGTGGCCCGGGTGATCGAGGGCGCGGCCGCCGACCTGGTGGCATTGCAGGAGGTGGACCGGCACCTGAGCCCGCGCAGCGGCTACCTCGACCAGGCCGGCTGGCTCGCCGATCGCCTGGAACTGGACATGACCTACGGTCCGGTCGTGGACCTGGGGCCGGCCGCTGACGGTCCCGACGGGGCGAGGCGACAGTACGGGATCGCGCTGTTGACCCGGGTGCGGCTCCGCGAGCCCCGCAACCTGCTGCTGACCCGCCCCCGCGGAGGTGAGCAGCGGGGGCTGCTGGGCGCCGTCGTCGATGTGGGCGACCGGGCGGTCAGGGTCTTCTGCACCCACCTCCAGCACCGCTCGCGCACGGAGCGGCGCGCGCAGGCGGCGCAGATCGCCGAGTCGATGGCGGCGGGCACCGGGCCCGTCGTGATGATGGGCGACCTCAACGCCCACCCGGGCGACCCCGAGATCGCACCGCTCACCGACGTCCTCGACGACGCCTGGGAGGCGGCCGGCGACGGCGACGGGTTCACGTTCGACGCCGCCACCCCCCACGCCCGCATCGACTACATCCTCACGTCCGAGCTCGCGGCCCGGAGCGCCGAGGTGCTCCCGACCGACGCCTCCGACCACCTGGCGGTGGTGGCGGAGCTGGATCTGGTTGCCGCTACGGCCGCGGGCTGACGCAAATCCACTTAGCCCGCGAACCCGGCCTGGGCCATCCTCGGGAGCATGCACCTCACCACGTCCCGCCTGGAGGATGGACTCGACCACATCCGCAGCTCTCCCACCGACAGAGGACTGGTCGAGCTCATCGTGCGGCGGCCGGCGGTCGACGAGCGCGAGGTCCTCGACGAGGGCGAGCTCGACCTCGCTCAGGGCCTGGTGGGCGACACCTGGCGGACCCGGGGCAGCAGCCGGACCCCCGAC
>DATFVX010000057.1:0-6876 GCA_035259985.1 Acidimicrobiales bacterium
GGTGACGGCGGGCGAGGCCTCGGTGAGGCCGTAGCCCTCGGCGACGGTGAGGCCGAACCGGTCGCGGACGGCCCGGCGGACGGCGGGGTCGAGGGCGGCGGCGCCGGAGACGGCGTAGCGGACGCTGGCGACCTGCTCGGGGGACGCGTCGGGCAGGGCGGCCCAGGCGGCCCACATCGTGGGGACACCGGACACCACGGTGATCCGGCGCTCGGCCAGCAGCGCCAGCGTGGCAGCCGCATCGAAGCGCTCGACCAGCACGACCGACGCTCCCACGGTCATCGCCAGCCCCAGGACGGCGTTCAACCCGAAGATGTGGAACAACGGGATCACGCCGAGCGCCACGTCCCCGGCCGTCGGCGACGCGTTCGGGTGCCCGGCGGCGGCCGCGCCCGCCCGGACCTGGTCGATGTTGGCGCGCAGGTTGCCGTGGCTGAGCATGGCGGCACGCGGCAGGCCCGCCGTGCCGCTGGTGAAGAGCAGCACGGCCAGGTCGTCCTCAGCCCGATCGACCACGGCGGCGGGCTCGCCGCCCACCAGGTCGCCGATAGCCACCACGTCCACGCCGGCCGGCAACGTGGCCGTCTCGCCGGCGGTCGGCGGGCGGTCGGTGCCGTCCACCAGCGCGAGCCCGGCGCCCACCAGGGCCAGCTCGCGGTCGATCTCGGGCGGCGGGCTCAGAGGATTCAGCGGCACGGCCACGGCGCCCACGCCCAGCACGCCCAGGTACGCGACCACGAAGGACGGGTTGTTGGCGGCGACGATGGCGACCCGGTCGCCGGGTGCGACGCCGCGCGCGATGAGCGCGCCCCGGGCCTCGGCCACTCGCGAGCGGAGCTCGCCATAGGTCGTGACCTCACCCCGGGTCACCAGCGCCGGCGCCTCGGCCGGGTGGGCATCGATCGCGGACGCGAGGTTCACCTGCCCGTCTCCCCTTGTGGTCCCCACGCCACCGCTAGCGCGCCAGGAACACTAGCTGGATCGCCGACGCACCGAGGATGAGCGCCAGCAGGACGGCGAGGACGATCGTCGTGCCCGGCCTCATGATCCCGCCGAGCGCCGGGGCTGCAGGCGGACCGGGCTCCCCGGCCGGGCGTGGACACCGTTGCCGGCGGACCCGTCGCCCGCCCGGTCGCCCTCGTCGCCGAGGGGAACCAGCGCGAGCTCGTCGCCGGCCGCGATCTGCAACGTGTCGGCGGCGGAGGCGCGGCTCATCGTGACGGCCAGGAGCCCGTAGCTGTCCACGACCAGCCCGGGCTGGCCGCTGCCCAGCTCGTCGAAGGCGCGCACCCGCCGCGCCGTGCGGGTCCCCTCCGTTTGTCCCGCTCCCACGGCCGCTCCCGCCGGGGGCCGGGTCCAGCGGAGCTGCACCCGCTCGCCCCAGGACGCGATCTGCTCGGGGTCGATGTTCAGCTGGCAGTTGCCGTAGCGGTCGACCCACAGGACCTCACCCACGATGGCGCCGTCCTCGTCCCGCGGCAGCGGCACGAGGCCCGGGACCAGGTCGGCGGGATCGACGCGGGGCCCGAGGGCGTCGAGGGGTACGCCGGCACAGAGGTGGGCCGCGGCCGGGCCGAAGACGTCGCGCCCGTCGAAGGTTGGCCCCGGCGACGCCAGCCGGTACTCGGGGTTGGTGAGCTCCACGGCGGCGGTGGCCCCGCCGACCATGCCGACGGCCGAGGCCAGCAGCCCGTTGTCGGGCCCCACGAGGTACGACTGCCCGTCGCCGACCTCGATGGCGATGGCCCGGCGGTCGGTGCCCACGCCGGGATCGACGACCGCCAGGACCACGCCGGGGCAGAGGTACTGCACGCTCCGCGCCAGCGTCAGAGACCCGGCCTTGATGTCGTAGGGCTGGATGTCGTGGGTGATGTCGACGACGGTGACCCGCGGCTCGATCGAACGGATGACCGACTTCACCACCCCGACGAACTCGTCGGTGGTGCCGTAGTCGGACAGGAACGAGACCGTGTCGAAGCGCGGAGGCACGTCCCAAGTCTGTCAGTGTCCCCGGCCAGCGACGCCAGTCGGTGGTGGCGGCCGGCCGGACGCTCAGCCGGCCTGCGTGAACCGCTCGGCCAGGTAGGCGTCGACGTCGTCCTCGAGGATGCGGTACGCCTTGCCGACCCGGACGGCGCGCAGCTCCCCCGATTTGATCAGCCGGTAGACGGTCATCGACGACACCCGCAGCAGATCGGCCACCTCGCGAGGCGTGAGGAACCGGGCGCGCGACATAGGCATGTGGAAGACCCCTTCCAACTCCGCTGGGGTCACTGTATGCGACCGTTCCTGGTGGGGCGAGTGGGGCACGTGCGGGCCGAGGGCCCAGGAGGGCCGCCGCTCCGTCAGCTCAGGCCCAGCTCGCGGCTGCGCTCGGTGGCCGCCAGCACCGCCTCGAGGAACGCGGCCCGCACGCCCCCCGCCTCGAGCGCCCGGAGCCCGGCAGCCGTCGTCCCGCCGGGGGATGTGACCGCGGCCCGCAGGTCGGCGGGCCCCTCGGGTGACTCGTCGAGCAGCCGCGCCGACCCCAGGAGTGTCTGGACGGCCAGCGCCGACGCCACGGGGCGGGGCAGGCCAGCGAGCACACCCCCCTCGATCAGCGCCTCGGTGACCAGGAAGACGTAGGCGGGGCCCGATCCCGACAGGCCGGTCACGGCGTCGAGCAGCGGCTCGTCCACCCGCACCACCGTGCCGACGACCCCGAGGACCTCCTCAGCCCACGCCAGGTCGGCCTCGTCGGCGGCCCGGCCGGCGGCGACGGCCGCGGCACCGGCGCCGACCAGCGCGGGCGTGTTGGGCATGGCGCGGACCACCGGCGTGCCGGGCACCAGGCCAGCCTCGAGCCGGCGGATGGTGACGCCGGCGGCGATCGACAGCACCGGGGCCCGGGACCCGGTGGCGGCCAGTGCCCGGCAGACGGCGTCCACGTCGCCGGGCTTCACCGCCACGACATGGCCGTGCGCCGCGTCGGGCTCGCCGGCCACCGTAACGCCGGGGAAAGCACCGCGTAGCTGCGCCGCCCGGTCGGCGAGCTTCTCGACAACCCGCAGCTCGGCCGCGGTGGCCCAGCCGCCGGTCAGGAGGCCGGCCAGCAAGGCCTCGCCCATCTTCCCGCCCCCGATGACCTGGAGCTTCGGCGTCCCCATGGGCAGCGACGTTACGGCCCGGCGGCGCCCGGGCGCGGGGCGACCCAACCCGACTTCCCCGATCGGTGAGCAGCCCCGCGCCCCGGCGGTATCAGACTAGCCTGAAATAGCAGGAAAGACAACGGTAGGTCGCGTGATCATCGCGGGGTCAGCCCCTGAACCGCGAGGCGTAGCCGATGCGCATCGCGGGCCGGAAGAACCGCTCTGTCCACTCGTACAGCGACCCCAGGATGCGGTCGAGCTCGTCGTCGTCGATGGCGTCGTCGGCGATCTGGCCCACGAGGAAGACCGCGTCCTCCTCGCCGATGGCGAACGACCCGCCGTACAGCTTGAGGTTGCGCCGCAGCAGGTGCTCGTAGAAGGCGGCGTGGTTCTCCTCGGGCGCCGGCATCACGTACGTCTCGTAGTGCAGCGTCCGCTGGCGGAGGTGGAACCAGACGGTGAACACGTCCTTCTCCTCGCCCCGCACCCGGACGAACCAGCGCCGCTCCCCCGACTCGGTGTCGCGCTCCACGGCGGCCACCACCGGGTTCTCGGTGCGCTGGCGCTCGAGCCATGCCTCGATGCGGGCGCCGACGGCATCGAGCTCGTCGTCGGCAAGCGGCCGCTGTGTCACCCGTCGGACCGTAGTGGAGTGGGCGACGCCTACCCGGCAGCGGCGCAGGCGATCGGCGATCGGGCGGTGAGGTCGGCGTAGACGCGGCGCAGGCGGGCGGCGGCAGTCGACCAGGTGAAGTTGCGGGCTCGGCGGGCGGCAGCCTCGGCGAGCTCGCGGCCCAGGGCCGGGTTGTCCAGGATCTGCCCGGTGTACGCCGCGTACACCTCGGGGTCTCGGGCCTCGACCAGGAACCCCGTGCGGCCGTGCTCCACCAACGTGCGCAGCCCGCCGACGGCGGCCGCCACCACCGGCGTGCCGCACGCCGCCGCCTCCAGCGCCACGAGGCCGAAGGACTCGCTGCGGCTGGGCACGAGCACCACGTCGGCGGCGCGGTAGTACGTGGAGAGCATGTGGTGGGGCTGCGGGTGGGTGAAGCGGATCCGATCGGCGACCCCCAGCGTCGCCGCCAGCTTGTCGATGCGCTCGACCTCGCTGCGTCCATCTCGGCCGCTGGCGCCACCGACCACCACCAGCACGGCCCGGGGGTCGTCCAGCTCGGCGAGCGCCCGCACGGCCACGTCCAGCCCCTTGAGGGGTTGGATCCGCCCCACGAACAGCAGCATCGGCCCGTCCCCGAGGTCGAGGTGGGCCAGGGCGGCGCGGGCGCCCCGGCGAGGGCCGGGCGAGAAGAAGGCATGAATGACGCCCGGCGGCACGATCTCGATGCGGGCGGGATCGGCCCCGTAGAGCCGCTCGAGCTGGGCCGCCTCGGCGCTGGAGTTGGCGAGGATGGCGTCGGAGCAGCCGATGACCTCGGTCTCGGCGCGCACGCGCCGCTGGGGCTCGAGGTCGCCGGTCTCGGCCTTGACGCGGGCAAGGGTGTGGAACGTCGACACCAGCGGCAGGTCGAGCTCGTGCTTCAGGCGGTGGCCGGCGATGCCCGAGAGCCAGTAGTTGGCGTGGAGGGCAGCGGCGGCGTGGGCGCCGCCCTCCGCCGTGAGCCGCGCCAGCACGCCGTCGGCGAACAGGTCGACGACCTCGGGCAGGGCCTCCTTCGGCAGGTCGACGGGCCCGGCGGCGACGTGCACGACCCGGAATCCGGGCTCGACCTCCACGACGTCGGGCAGCCCCTCCGCCCAGCGCCTCACGTAGACGTCGCTGGTCACGCCGGCCTGTGCCAGCGCCGAGACCAGCTCACGCACGTAGACGTTCATGCCACCGCTGTCGCCGGCGCCCGGCTGTGCGAGCGGCGACGTGTGCAGGGAAAGAACCGCGAGTCTGCGCATCAAGAAGCCCAACGCCGGTCGCGGCGGAGAGATTCCTGACCTATCGGGTCGTCGTTCGGGGTCGTAGGTCCGGCGGCCGAACTGCGAATACGCCGGAGGGCTGGTGTGTGTTGGGGGTCACGGTGGGTAGGTTCGAAGTGCCCGCCCCCCTTGACGAAGGAGAGCCGATGCCTTTCGAGCTGCCCCCGCTGCCGTACGCCAAGAACGCACTCGGCCCCCACATGAGCGAACAGACGCTCGACTTCCACTACGGCAAGCATCACCAGACCTACGTGAACACCCTCAACCAGCTCGTCGAGGGCACCGAAAACGAACGGCGCTCCCTCGAGGAGATCATCCTCGCCGCAGAGCCCGCCACGCCGCTGTTCAACAACGCCGGCCAGGCATGGAACCACAACTTCTTCTGGCACTGCATGACCCCCGGTGGCGGTGGCGAGCCCGATGGCGAGCTGAAGACCGCGGTCGAGCAGTCGTTCGGCTCGGTCGACAAGTTCCTGCAGACGTACGCCGAGAAGGCCACCAAGCTGTTCGGCTCGGGCTGGACCTGGCTCATCAGGGGCGACAACGGCCTCGAGGTCGTGCAGACGAGCAACGCCGACATGCCGCTCAAGCACGGCCAGACCCCGCTGCTCACGATCGACGTGTGGGAGCACGCCTACTACCTCGACTACAAGAACGCCCGCCCGGCGTACGTCGAGACGTGGCTGGAGCACCTCGTCAACTGGGAGTTCGCGGCCGCGAACCTCGCGAAGAGCTAGCTGTACCCGGCCATTAGGTTGGTGACGGCAGTCGGCTGACGGGTGGTTGGCCTCCGAGTGCGCTGTGGCGGCGTCGGTAGTTGTAGTCGTCGAGCCAGGGTCTGAGGGCGGCGGTTCGGTCGTCGTTGGTGTTGAAGACCTGTCGGTATGCCCACTCGGTCTGCAGGGTGCGGTTGAAGCGTTCGACCTTGCCGTTCTGCCAGGGGCAGTGGGGCTTGATCAGGACGTGGGTAGTTCCGAGGCGCTTTAGCAGCTGTGGGAGCGTCCCGTTGCGGGTGTAGCTCCAGTGGTTGTCGGTCATGACGGCGTCGATGGTGGTGATGCCCATGACGTTGAAGTGCTCGACGGCCCGGGCGAGGAACTGGGTGCAGGTCGGGGCCTTCTCGTCGGGGAGGATCTCCGAGTAGGCGAGCCGGCTGTGGTCGTCGACGACGGAGTGGATGTAGTCGAACCCGATCTGGGCCTTCTTCTGGGCAGCGGTGCGGCCCATGGCTTTGCCGTGAGCTCGCCAGCCGCCCCCGTCGGGGATCCGCCCGATCTTCTTGACGTCCATGTGGACCAGCTCGCCGGGCCGAGCCCGCTCGTAGCGGACGGCGGTGGTCTTCGATGCTCGGATGACCTCGCCGGTCATCGGGTCACAGACGCAGAGCCGCGGAACGTCGTGGCGCCGCAGGATCCTGCTCACCGTGCGCGGCGGCACGCCGAGCTCGGGGCCGAGCCAGTCCTGGCCCCGCCGGTGCTCGATCCGTGCTGCCAGCACCAGCGTCTCGACTTCCGGCGACGTTCTCGCCGGTGTTCGCTTCGGGCGTGACGACCGGTCGCGCAGACCGGCCTCGCCCTCAGCATCGAAACGAGCGATCCAACGATGGGCGCACTGACGCGAGATCCCCATCGCTCGAGCGACATGCGCGACCGGCATCTCCTGCTCACGAACCCGCTGCACGAGCAGCAGCCGGCCGTGGAACGTCAGGCGGGCGTTACGGTGACCCACGAAGACCTCCTGGACTGTGGTGACGGCAATCCCCACAGCACTAGGAGGTCTTCGCTTACGTCAACCCGTCACCAACGTCCTGGCCGGGTACAGCTAG
>DATFVX010000058.1:0-13612 GCA_035259985.1 Acidimicrobiales bacterium
CGCGAGCAGCCCCACGGCCGACTCGTCGGCGGCGCTGAACTCGCGCTCGCCCTGCTTGTCGGTCAGGTAGAAGGCCCCGATGATGTCGCCCGCCGACACGATCGGCACGCCGAGGAACGAGCGCATCTGCGGGTGGGCGTCCGGCCACCAACCACGGAAGCGCGGGTCCTGCGTGATGTCGGCGGTCCGGAACGGCGACGGATCCGTGAGCATCGCGTCGAGGAGCCCGTGCGTCCGGGGCAGGGGACCGAGCTGCTCGACGAGCTCGTCGCCCATGCCCGCGGTGACGAAGCGGGCGAACTCGTCGCCCTCCGGCTCCGGCAGGCCGATGGCGGCGTAGCGGGCGCCGACCAGGTTGCGAGCGCTCTCGGCGAGCTGGTGCAGCACCCGATCGAGCGAGGATCCCAGCGTGACGGCACGCATGGCCGCCGACAGGGCGGCCAGCACCGCGCCGGTGGCTTCCGGGTCGCAGGGCGCAGCCTCGGATCGCTGGTCGTCGACGGTCGCCACCGCAGGCAACCTACCGTCACGCCGCCCGCACGCCGGGCCGGCGCGGGGACACTAGCCGGCCGCGTCGTCCTTGCCCGGCCCGGCGTAGCGCGCCGACGCCGTCGCCTTGGCGGGCGCGTCGTCCAGCCGATCGGGCCAGAAGGGCGGCGGGTAGACCAGGCGCTCGTCGCCCACGCCCTCGGCGTAGAACTGCGCCGCCCAGCGCCGGAACTTCATGAAGGGGCCGTCGTTGTCTGCCAGCGCCGGGCGCACAAGGTGGGCCTTGTGCTCCCAGATGGGCCGGTCCTCCTTGACCTGCTTGTCGACCTCCGCCACGAACGCCCGGCCGACGTTGCGCGTGGTCGCCTCGTCGCCCATGGTCCGGAAGACGAAGTTGAACCGCACGACACACCGGTCGGCCTCGATGGGCGTCGTGCAGGCGTAGTTCAGCGTGTCCACGATGCCGCTGAAGTTCACCAGCGAGACGCCGGGGCCCCACGCGCGGGTGTCGATCTGGCCCTCCATGATCCCCCGCGGCGTGGGGAACTTCTGCGACGACCGCATGACCGCCTCGGGGAAGCCGGTCGTGTACTCCTCGATCTCCGGCACGGTCGCGGTGTTGTGCACGAAGCGGAAGTGGGCGGCGTCGACGGTGTTCTCCGCCATCTCCTGGGCACAGGCGTCGATCACGTACTCGGTGCGGATCACCGTCGACCAGTCGGCATCGCCGCTGAGCTCGGGCACCTCGGGGATGTCCCACTGCGGCGGCTCCTCGTGCGGGTGGTACCACGCCAACACGACGCCGTTGCGTTCGACGACCGGATACATGCGGAGCCGGGCCTTGCGGTTCAGTCGCTCGCTGTAGGGGATGGCGGTGTTGGCGCCGTCGGCGTCGTAGCGCCAGCCGTGGAAGGGGCACACGAGCTCGCAGCCGTCGACGCTCCCGCCGTGCCCGAGGTGGGCGCCGAGGTGTGCGCAGAAGGCGTCGTGCACGTGGGCCGCCCCCTCGTGGTCGCGCCAGCCCACGAGATGCCGGCCGAAGTAGTAGAGGGGCTTCGGCTCGCCGACGGGGAAGTCCTCGGGATAGCCGATGCAGAACCAACCGAAGGGGATGGGGAAGGGGTAGCGGGTCGCCATGGCCGATCCTCCGTCGAGCGCCGACGCCCCAGAGTAGAACAGGTTTCAGTCCGGGGCGGTCGGGCCAGGCGGTTCACGGGTCACCAACCCTTGCCAGGCGTGTCATGATGAGTCCTCATGGGGACTACCACTTCGCCGACGACCGACAGCGCCGGCACCCCTGACTTCACGATCGTCCTCAGGGGTTACGAACGCACACAGGTCGACCTGTTCATCGAGCGGTTGCAGGCCCGCATCGAGGAGCTGGCCAACGCGGCCACCAAGGCCAAGACGGGCACCACCGACGCGCGGGATCGCATCAACGAGCTCGAACGTAAAGTCGCCGATCAAGCCAAGCAGCTCGACGAGGCGGCCCAGCCCACGCTCTCCGGGCTGGGCACGCGGGTCGAGCAGCTCCTCCGCCTGGCCGAGGAGCAGGCCAACGAGCATCGCGACGAGTCCAAGCGCGAGGCCGAGAAGCTGATCGCCGCCGCCCACCTCGAGTCCAAGGAGGTGGTCGAGAAGGCACGGGCCGTGGCCACGGCCGTCAAGACCGCCGCCGAACGCGAGGCCAAGGCCACCCGCGACTCCGCCGAGCGCGAGGCCCACGAGGGCCGGTCGGCGGCCAAGCGCGAGGCCGAGGCGCTGCGGGCCGAGGCCGAACGCGAGACCAGCCAGCTGCGCACCGTCACCGACCACGAGGTCGCCGAGCTCCGCGCCACCGCCGAGCGCGAGATCGCCACGGTCCGGGCCACCGCGGAGCGCGAGATCATCGAGCTGCGCAACGTGGCGTCCCGCGAGGCCGAGGAGAAGCGCGCTGCGGCGTCCAAGCTGCTGACCAAGGCCAAGGAGAAGCGCGAGGCCGAGCTGCAGGCGCTCGAACTCGAGCTGGCCGAACGGCGAGAGCGCTCGGAGCGCGAGGAGAGCGAGCGCCACGACGCTGCGGTCGCCGCGACGCAGAAGCTGGTGGCCGAGGCCGAGCAACGCGCCAAGGCGGCCGACGCCCGTGCCAAGGACACCGAGCAGGCCGTCGACCAGCGCCGGCGGGACAGCGAGGCCGAGGCCAACGACATCCTCGAGAAGGCCAAGGCGTTCGCCGACCGCACGGTGGCCGACGCCAAGTCCGAGGCCGACCAGCTCGTCTTCGACGCCAAGACCCACGCCGAGGTCACCAAGCAGACCGCCGAACGCGAGGTCGCCGAGCTGACCCGCCAGCGCGACGCAGTGACGAACCAGCTGACCCAGCTGCGGGAGATGCTGTCCGGGCTCGCCGGGCTCGGCACGCTCCCCACCGACCAGCAGGCGACGGTCGAGGAGGCCGCCGAGAAGGTCGAGGACGTGCAGGACGCAATGGACGAGGCCACGACCGGCGACAGCAACGGCGCGTCGGGGGGCGGCGAGCTCCGGGTGGGTAACACCGGGTGAAGCTGGGCCTGGTCGTCGGCTACTGGCCGCCGAGCGGGCCCCCGCCCGACGCCGTCGACCAGATCGCCACCGCCGAGGCGCTCGGCTTCGAGTCCATCTGGACTGCCGAGGCCTACGGGTCCGACTGCTTCACGCCCCTCGCCTGGTGGGGCGCGGCCACGGAGCGGATCAAGCTCGGCACGTCCATCACCCAGATCTCGGCCCGCACGCCGGCGTCGACTGCGATGACCGCGATCACGCTCGACCACCTCTCGGGGGGCCGGCTCATCCTCGGGCTCGGGGTCTCGGGGCCACAGGTGGTCGAGGGCTGGTACGGGCAGGACTACGCCAAGCCCCTCGCCCGCACGCGGGAGTACGTCGACATCGTCCGCCGGGTCGTGGCCCGCGACCAGCCCGTCGAGTACCACGGCCAGCACTACTCGATGCCCCTCCCGGGTGGCACCGGCCTGGGCAAGCCGCTCAAGTCGATCGTCCGACCGCTCCGCACCGACATCCCGATCTACCTCGGCGCCGAGGGGCCGAAGAACGTCGCCCTGGCCGCGGAGATCGGCGACGGCTGGCTGCCGATGTTCTTCTCGCCCCGGGCCGACGACTTCTACCGCGCCGCGCTGGCCGAGGGCTTCGCCCGCCCCGGTGCGCGTCGCACCGCCGACGACTTCGAGGTCGCTTGCGTCGTCCCGGTGGTCCCCGGCGACGACGTCGAGGCCTGCGCCGACCTCCTGCGGCCCAACCTCGCGCTGTACATCGGCGGCATGGGTGCCCGTGACCGCAACTTCCACAAGGACGTGTTCGTGCGGCTGGGCTACGAGGCCGAGTGCGACAAGATCCAGGAGGCCTACCTCGACGGGCGCAAGTCCGATGCCGCGGCCGCCGTGACCACGCCCATGGTCGAGGACGTCTACCTGGTGGGCCCGCCCGCCAAGATCAGCGACGACCTCGAGCGCTGGCGCGCCAGCTGCGTGACGACGCTGCTGGTCGCCGGGCCCAGCCCGCTCCTGCGCCAGGTCGCAGAGCTGGTGGCGGGTTAGCCGTCGCTCGAGAGCTGGTAGGCGCTCAGCCGCGCTCGAAGGCCTCCGGCGGCGGGCAGGCGCACACGAGGTGGCGGTCGCCGTAGCCGCCGTCGATGCGGCTCACCGGGGGCCAGTACTTGGCCCGGCGCAGGCCCGGCACAGGGTAGGCGGCCAGTTCCCGAGGGTAGGGCCGATCCCAGTCGCCCACGAGCAGGTCCTCCGCGGTGTGGGGTGCGTGGCGCAGGGGGCTGTCCGCGACCGGCCACTCGCCGCTCGCCACCCGGTCGATCTCGCCCTTGATCGCGATCATCGCGTCGCAGAACCGGTCGATCTCGGCCAGCGACTCCGACTCGGTGGGCTCGATCATGAGCGTGCCGGCCACGGGGAAGCTCATGGTCGGGGCGTGGAAGCCGTAGTCGATCAGCCGCTTGGCCACGTCGTCGACGGTGACACCGGTGTCCTTGGTGATGCCGCGGACGTCGACGATGCACTCGTGCGCCACCCGGCCGTGGTGCCCCGTGTAGAGCACCGGATAGTGGGCGGCGAGCCGGGCGGCGATGTAGTTGGCGCTGAGGATCGCCACCTGCGTGGCCCGGCGCAGGCCGTCCGCCCCCATGAGCTTGGCGTAGGCGTAGCTGATGGGCAGGATCCCGGCGGAGCCCCAGGGGGCCGCCGAGACCGGTCCCGGCCCCGTCGCCGGCCCCGCCTCTGGCGTCGCCGGGTGGTTGGGCAGGAACGGCGCCAGGTGCGCCCGCGCCGCTACCGGCCCGACGCCGGGGCCCCCGCCACCGTGCGGGATGCAGAACGTCTTGTGCAGGTTGAGGTGGCTGACGTCGCCGCCGAACCACCCGGGACGCGCGACGCCGACGAGGGCGTTGAGGTTGGCGCCGTCCACGTAGACCTGGCCGCCGTGCTCGTGCACGATGTCGCAGATCTCGGTGATGCGCGACTCGAACACGCCGTGGGTCGACGGGTAGGTGACCATCAACGCCGCCAGGCGCTCGCCGTGCTCGGCGGCCTTGGACCGGAAGTCGTCGACGTCGACGTTGCCGGCGTCGTCGCAGGCGACCACGACCACCCGCATGCCGGCCATGGCCGCCGACGCCGCGTTGGTCCCGTGCGCCGACGACGGGATCAGGCAGACGTCGCGCCGGTCCTCGCCGCGGCTGCGGTGGTAGGCCCGGATGGCGAGCAGCCCCGCCAGCTCGCCCTGCGAACCGGCGTTGGGCTGGAGCGACACGGCGTCGTAGCCGGTCATCTCGCCGAGCATGGCCTCGAGCTCGTGGATCAGCTCTAGGTAGCCCTCGGCCTGGTCGAGGGGGGCGAAGGGATGGATGTCGGAGAACTCCGGCCAGGTCACCGGCTCCATCTCGGTGGTGGCGTTGAGCTTCATGGTGCACGAGCCCAGCGGGATCATCGCCCGGTCCAGCGCCACGTCCTTGTCGGCCAGGCGGCGCAGATAGCGCAGCATCTCGGTCTCGCTGCGGTGCTCATGGAACACCGGGTGGGTCAGGTACCCGCTCGTGCGACGCTCGCCGGCCGGGATCCCGTCGTCGCCCGCGACGAAGCCGTCGGCCACACCGAAGGCCGCCAGCACCAGGGGCAACACCGGGGACGTGGTCTCGTCGAAGGCGAGCCCCAGCGTGTCGCCGTCCACGCGGCGCAGGTTGACGCCCGCCTCCCGGGCCCGCTCGAAGATCTCCGCGGCCTGTCCCGGGGCGCGCACGGTCAGCGTGTCGAACCAGGTGTCGTTGACCACGTCGAAGCCGTTGGCGCGCAGGGTCCGGGCCATGGCCGTCGCCTGCGCGTGCACGCGCTCGGCGATCGCCCTGAGCCCCTCGGGACCGTGGTACACGGCGTACATCGACGCCATCACCGCCAGCAGCACCTGGGCGGTGCAGATGTTGGACGTCGCCTTCTCGCGACGGATGTGCTGCTCCCGGGTCTGCAGGGCAAGGCGGTGGGCCGGGCGCCCGGCGGCGTCGATCGACACGCCCACCAGCCGCCCCGGCAGCGACCGCCGGAAGGCGTCGCGGGTGGCCAGGAATCCGGCGTGGGGGCCGCCGAAACCCATGGGCACCCCGAAGCGTTGGGCAGAGCCCACGGCGGCGTCGGCGCCCAGCTCCCCGGGCGGGACCAGCAGCGTGCACGCGAGCAGATCGGTGGCCACGACCACCAGCCCGTCGGCGTCGTGGACGGCCTCGACGACGGCCCGCAGGTCGCGCACCACACCCGACGTGCCCGGGTGCTGCAGGAGCACCCCGAACGCGTCTGCCGGAGCCAGATCGGCGGACGGGTCGCCGACCACCACGTCGATGCCCAGCGGTTCGGCCCGGGTGGCCACCACGGCGATCGTCTGCGGGTGGCACTCGGCGTCGACGAAGAACACCCCCCCGGGGTGGCGCGACGAGCGGCGGCACAGCGTCATCGCCTCGGCCGCGGCGGTGGCCTCGTCGAGCATCGACGCGTTGGCGATCTCGAGGCCGGTGAGGTCGCAGACCATGGTCTGGAAGCCGAGCAGCGCCTCGAGCCGGCCCTGGCTGATCTCCGGCTGGTACGGCGTGTAGGCCGTGTACCAGGCCGGGTTCTCGAGCACGTTGCGCAGGATCACGCCCGGCGTGTGGGTCCCGTAGTAGCCCTGCCCGATCAGCGATGCGAGCACGCGGTTGCGGCCCGCCAGCCGCCGCAGGTGGGCCAGGGTCTGGGGCTCGCTCATGGCGTCGTCGAGCGCCAGCGGCTTGTCGTCGCGGATGGCCGCCGGCACCGCCTGGTCGATCAGGTCGTCGAGCGACGCGAGGCCCAGCGCGGCGAGCATGCGGTCGGCGTCGGCCGGCGTGATGCCGATGTGGCGGTCCGGGAACGCCCCTGGAAAGGCGGCTTGGTCGGTCACGGCATGCTCCAGAGGGTTTGGTGGTGGTCGTTGGCGCTTCTGGTCACAGGTCGCCCTGAGGGGTCCCAGCGACGTGCACCCCCTCTGTCGCCACGGCTGCAGCTCCAGAGCTGCCTCACCCCTGCGGTCCCTTGTGCCTGAGAGGTTCCGGGGTAGTTGCCCCTTCGGCGCCCGACCACCGAATGCGCTCCGGCCGCCGGGACTCTCCCACGGGGGGTCGTCAGCGCCGCCCAGGCTAGTGGACCCTCGGCGCCGACCAGTACCCCGGTAGCCCGCGGGCTACTCGTCGCCGCCGGTGGGCTTCAGGTGGCGGATCCGCCACGACGCCACCGCCAGCGTCACGAGCGTCACGATCACCAGGCGGACCACAGCGCTCCACCCGTTCGGCGTGCCGTCGCGCAGCAGCCGCCAGCCCCCGTTGTCGTCGGCGAGCCCCGCGTACACCTGCTGCGCCTCCCACATCGGCGAGATCTGGGCAATGCCGGAGAGCACACCACCGAGCAGCCGCTCGCCGAGGAACACCACGGCCAGGGACCACACCGCGGCGCGCCGGACCGCGGACCCGATCATGACGAAGAGCCCGATGTAGGCGGCCGATCCGGCGGCGCCGGCGATGGCCATGGCCGCCGCCCCCTCGGGGATGCCGGCCACGATGGTGGCCAGGACCAGGGCCGGCACCAGGCTGACCAGCGCGACGATCCAGCCGCCCAGCCAGCGTCCGGCGACGATGGTGCCGAACCCGACCGGCGACAGCCACGTGAGCGGGAAGGTGCCGGCCCGGATGTCGGCCCCGAGCACGGCGTCGCCGATGACCAGGCACGTCAGCGGCAGCACGAGGCCGAACAGCCCGATCTCGGCGACGTCGCCGAACGCCGCCTCGGCGCTGCGGGAATCAGTGGCCGAGAGCCAGCCGAACAGCAGCGCACCGGCGCAGGGCAGCAGGACCCCGAACCAGCGGCGGACCGGCAGGCAGGCGCGCAGTGTGTAGCCGACCAGCGCGGTGAACGGGGCCGGCAGGCGCCGTCCGGTGGGAGCCGCCATGGGTACGCTCGCCACCGAGTCGCTCATGGCTTCCCGCTCTTGCCGCTTAGCGGCGGGCCGCTCGGGCTCCGACGCACTGGATGCCCGCTCCCACGGCCGCTCGGGCCGGGCTCGCTGCATTGCGGACGCTCGCTCATCGGAGCAGCTCCCGGAAGACGCTCTCGAGCGAGTCGTCGAGCGGGCGCACCTCGTGCAACCGGGCACCCGCGTCGCGGGCCGCCACCGGCAACAGCTCGGCCAGCTCGCCGGCGCGGGGCGACGACACCACGACCGAGTTGCCGTCGACGGTCACGCCCCGCACGGCGTCCATCTCCACGAGCTGGCGGGCCAGCCGGCGGGCCTCCGTGGTGCGGACCAGCACCGACCGGGGCCGGTCGGCCAGCGCGTCGCGGATGGCCCGGTGGTCGCCGGCCGCCGCGAGCCGGCCACGGATGATCACGATCTGCCGTCCCGCCAGCCGCTCGACCTCGTGCAGGACGTGCGAGCTGACGATCACCGTGCGGCCCTGGCGGCCGAGTGTCTGGAAGAGGTCGATCAGCGCCACCCGCTGCATCGGGTCGGCGCCGTTGAGCGGCTCGTCGAGGACCAGGATGCGGGGCTCCGTGACCAGCGCCGCGGCGATCTTGGCGCGCTGCCGCATGCCCTTGCTGAAGCCGCGCACCTTGCGGTCGGCCACGTCCACCAGCCCGACGGTGTCCAGGCACCGGTCGGGCAGGCCGCGGTCGCCGACCCGGTGCAGCGCCGCCGTGTACCGCACCAGTTGGCGGGCGCTGAGCGCCGCCGGCACCGCCTCGTCCTCCGGCACCAGCGTGATGCTGCGCTGCACGGCCCGGTCGGTGTGGGGATCGCGGTCGAGCACCGCCACGTCACCCTCGTTGGGCCGGAGCAGCCCGACGAGGGCCCGCATCAGCGTGGTCTTGCCGGCGCCGTTGGGCCCGAGGAGGCCGGTCACCCCCGGGCCGAACGAGCACGACAGGTCCGTCAGCGCGACCTTCTGGCCGAACCACACGCTGACCCCCTGGACGGCGACGGTCGCGTCGGCCACGAACGCCGGGTCGAGCGGGACGGCCGGCGGCGGGGGAGGGGGTGGCGGCCAGGTTTCCTTCCCGTCGATCGTCGGGGCCGCCTCGGGGCCTCCGGCGGCCGGCGGCGGGGGCGGCCAGCGCTGGGGCTCGGGCGCCGGCTCGGGACGCGCCGCGGTCACAGGTCCACCTCGCGGTAGCGGTGGAGCAGCAGGGCCACGGCGCTGAGCAACACGACCAGGTAGGCGGTCACCGCCAGGACGCCGCCACCCGATACGCCGGACAGGCCCGAGTCGGCGCTGACGTGGCCCAGGAAGATCAGGTCCCGCAGCGCGAGCGGCAACGCCAACACGTTGATCACCGCCAGTGCGGTGCCGTCCTCGGCGGAGGCTTCGAAGATACCTGCGATCCCGGAGGTGACCAGCGCCAGGCCCAGGATCGCCACGCCACCCACGATCCGCCGGTCGGTGAGCGAGGCGAGGGCCACGCCGATCGCGGCGTAGTAGACGGCCAGCATCACGACGGCCAGGGGCACCTGCCACAGCACCTCGGCGTGGTCGGTGAAGTAGTTGAGGGCGCCATCCCTGGTCACGAACATCTGGCCCACGAACAGCACGACCTGCGGCAGGAACGCGAAGCCGAACACGATGGCGGCGATGGCGCCCACCTTGGCCGCCACGTAGTCGGCCCCGGTCAACGGCCGTGAGAACAGCAGCGGGAGCACGCGCTGGCTGCGGTCGGGACAGACCACGTCGGGCGCCGTCAGTGCCACGAACAGCAGCAATGCCGTGGACACGCCCACGTACTCCCGGTAGGTGATGAACGAGAAGTCCCGGAAGTCCTCGGGGCTCTGCCGGGCGGCGTAGCCGACCCCCACGTTGACGATCGCAGGGATGGTGGCAATCGCCAGGAGGCTCCAGGGAAACACCTTCTGGCGCCACGAGCGGCGCAGGCCGAGGGCGCGCCGCACCGACAGGCGCCAGAGGGCCCAGCGCGCCTCGGGGCGCCCGCCGCGCAGGCCCTCGTAGGGCCGGTAGCCGCGGTCGTAGACCGCACCCGACAGCGCCGGGGGCAGCGCGGTCAACGGCGGGCCTCCTGCATGAAGACGTCGTCCAGCGAGCGGTGGCGCGTCGACAGCGCGTACAGCCGCAGCCCGAGGTCCGCCGTCAGGTCACGCACCGCATCGAAGGCCGCGTCGCCCTGCTCGCTCGTGTCGACCTCGACCGTGTGCTCGTCCGCCAGGCTGGCCCCGATGCCGCGCCCCGCCAGCGCGTCGACCAGCGCCTGGCCGGACGCCGGCCGCCCGCCGACCTCGACCCGCATCACGCCGGTCGTCTGCATGAGCCTGTCGATCGGCCCCGCGAGCACGAGCCGGCCGCGGTCGATCATCACGACGTGCTCGCAGACGCGCTGCACGTCGTCGAGCAGGTGCGTTGCCAGGATGGCGGAGATGCCGAAGCCTGCCAGGCGCCCGACCAGGTCGAGCATGTCCTCGCGGCCGAGGGGGTCGAGGCCGGCCGTCGGCTCGTCGAGCAGCACCAGCTGCGGATCGGCCACGAGCGCCTGGGCCAGCTTGGTGCGCTGGCGCATGCCCGTCGAGAACCCGCCGACCGGACGGAAGCGGGCCTCGTCGAGGCCGACCAGGTCGAGCATGTCCGACGCCCGTTGTCGCGCCGCACGCGCCGGGAGGCCGGCGAGCTCCCCGAACGTCGCCACGATGTCGGCGGCCGTCTGGTCGAGCGGCAGGCAGTCGTGCTCGGGCATGTAGCCGAGGCGGCTCCGGATCCCGACCGGATCGGACGCCACCGGCCGCCCGGTGACCTCGAGCGACCCTCCGGTGGGCTCCATCAGCCCGAGCATCAGGCGGAACAGAGTGGTCTTGCCGGCGCCGTTGGCGCCGACCAGGCCGACCGAGCCCGGCGGCACGCTGACCGTGAATCCCGCGAGCGCGGTGGTCCCGCCCGGGTACGTCATCGTGAGGTCGGCCGCCCGCAGGATCGGTGCGCCCACTGGCGCCGGCGGCGGGGACACGGTCGGCGTCGGCTGCATTGGCGCCGAGTCTGGCATAGCCGGTGGGCGCACCGACTCCTGGGGCAGAGCGCTCCTGGCGCCGAATCGGTTGCCCAGCAACCACTTTGGCGCCAGAACCCACGGGTTCCACGTCCTGTTCCCGACCATCCGCGAGCCGCTTGGCCACGGCTGCGACCATCGGGGGGCATGGCGGTCGAGCGGCAATTGCGTGAATTCACGGAATCCGGGCAGGGGAGTCGGTGCCGCTGGTGCGGCCGCAGCCTGCCCCCGCGGGCCGGACCGGGCCGCCGCCGGGAGTTCTGCAAGCCCAGCTGCCGCCAGCTCGACTACCAGGCCCGCCGGAGGGCCAGCGAGGTTGGCCTCAGCGAGCACGAGCTGATCGTCGCCCGCCGCGAGCTCGACGACCTGTACGACCGGCTCTACGTCCTCGAGGCGGCCATCGAGGACGTGGACCGGGACCTCGCCGACGATCCCTCGCCGACCGACTACCGGGACGCGGTGGCGTGGCTGCTGGCGGCGGCCCGGCCCGTGGTGGAGCAGCGGCCCTTCGCCGAGCAGGGCCGCCCTGCCTGAGCGAGGCGGGCGCTCTTACTTGACAGAACATGCATTCTGGGCGGTCGGCGACGGCCCTTGGGCTCGCCGGCCGCCCAGAATGCACCACCTGCGATCGGCCCGGGGCTTGCCCCGGGCCTCCGCGCCGTCCTGGCCTCGTCAATCCGTTGCATTTCCCTGCTCGGCACCCCCAGACGGGGGCGCGAACCTCGGCGGCAGCACGGTGACGATCGTGACCGCGCCAGACGACCCCGCCCAGCGGGGCTTCGCGAGCGCGATGCGACACTGGCGTACGGTCTGCACGTGGCGAACGCGTATCAGTCAGTCCGGTGGGTGAACAGTGAGTGCTGAGCTGTTCGAGGCAACGAAGCGCTGGGGCCGTTGGGGCGAGGATGACGAGCGCGGCGCGCTCAATCTTCTGACGCCGGAGCGCGTCGCCAGGGCAGCCAGTCTCGTGCGGGAGGGCGTCACCGTTCCGTGTGGCCGACCGCTCGCGACGGCACCTGCTGTCGACAACCCGATGCCAGCGCTGCACCACATGATCCACGCCGGCGATCTTGCGGTTGGCGCAAAGGGCTTCGACTGGTCGGGCGACTTCATCGGCGTCGCCTTCCACGGCAACAGCGTCAGCCACGTCGATGCGCTGTGTCATGTCTTCGTCGATGGGCAGATGTACAACGGCGCGCCGGCGTCCGAGGTCACGAGCGGCGGTGCGAGGCGCAGCTCGATCGATGTCGCCGATTCGGGCATCGTCGGCCGGGGCGTGCTGCTCGACATCCCACGGCTGCGCGGGGTCGACTGGCTCGAGCCCGGCGATGCCATCAGGAGCGACGAGCTCGACGCTACCGGCGTCACCGTCGAGGAGGGCGACATCGTCCTCGTCCACACCGGCCGTGACCGCCGACGCGATCGGCACGGCGCGTGGAACAGCTACGTCGATGGTCTCGCAGGGCTCGACGCCGAGTGCGCCCGTTGGCTCTACGACAAAGACCCTGCAGTTCTCGGCGCCGACGGTGTCTCGGATGTGATGCCGGGCTCGGATCCCGAGTGGCCCATCCCTATCCACATGTGTGCGCTCGTGGGCATGGGGATCCACCTGCTGGACAACCTCCGCCTCGACCTCCTGGCGGACGCGTGCGCTGAGCGGGGGCGGTCGGAGTTCCTGTTCGTCGTCGCGCCGCTGCGGATCGGAGGCGGTACGGGATCACCGGTCAACCCGATCGCCATCCTCTAGAGGGGCGCAAGGGAGATAAGTGATCCCACTACGGTGACGCTCCGCCATGACCAGTTCGCTGCCCGACTACGACTCTCTGCCGCGCCGTTCCGGCCTGCCGTCCGCCTGGGACGTGTGGCAACCGGGCGGCGACGTCTTCGGTTGTCTCAACCTGCTCACCGAGGAGCGCGCCGCCGCGGCCGCTCGGCTGGTGGAGCGCGGCGCGGTGTTCCCGCTCAACTGGTCGATGGGGTTGCCCGACCCTCCCCTGTTCAACCGGTCCCGGTACCGCCACGAGGTCACGGGGTCAGAGACGAGCACCGGCCACGACGACGTGCTGCACGGCTGGAACACGCAGTCGTCGAGTCAGTGGGACGGGTTCCGCCATGTCCGGAACCCGCTGGCCCGGCTCGAGCAGCCGGGCACCGGCCACTTCGGCGGCGTCGACGACGGCGATCACGGCGTCCATCACTGGGCACAGCGCGGGATCGTGGGTCGCGGCGTGCTCGCCGACGTCGCCCGCTGGCGCACCGCCCAGGGCCGCCCGATCCGCCACGGCGAGCCCGACGCCGTGAGCGCCGCCGAGCTGACGGCGTGCCTGGCCGACCAGGGGACCGACGTGGACGAGGGCGACGTGCTGCTGGTGAGGTTCGGCTGGGTCGGCTGGTACGAGGCCCAGCCCCGCGACGTCCGCGACCGGCTCGGCGACCGCTCGGCGCTGGTCGCCGTGGGGTTCGAGGCCGGTGAGGACCTGGCACGCACGCTCTGGAACCTCCACGTCGCCGCGGTCGGCACCGACACCCCCGGATTCGAGGCGTGGCCG
>DATFVX010000059.1:0-6945 GCA_035259985.1 Acidimicrobiales bacterium
CCAGGGGGAAGACCAGCGCCCAGTACGACGGGTGGTAGCGCAGCGGCACCCGGCGGACGAGATGGCGCCACACGCCGATGGCCACCATGAGCGGGAACCAGAAGGTGGCGGTGGCCCAGGCCAGGTCGACCACCACCTCGATCGCCGGTGCCACCCGGGCGATGCGCGGCGCGGCGGCTTGCGCCAGCAGCAGGTTGGAGCCGGCGAGGACGATGATCGCGACGGCACCCGCCGCGATCCACGCCGGGGGGTCCGCCTCTGTGGGCTCCAGAGACGCGAACGTCCACCGGAGGAAGACCATGGTCATGACGATGAGGTAGAGCACCAGGCCGAGGCAGAACAGCGCCAGGCAGGTGAAGGCCAGCACGTCGCTGTCGCCCCGCCGAAGGAGCAGGGCGCCGAGCACGGCGATCGACTCGGTGGAGACCGTGAGCAGGAACCAGGTGCCGTTGATTCCCGCCTCGAGGCCGGGCTTGGGCCCCCCGAGCACGACGGCGACCAGCGTGATGTAGAGCAGGATCGGCCAGACCGCGATGCCGACGTACCACAGCACCCACGCCAGGCCCCACCAGCCCTGGACCACTCCCGAGGCCGAACCGAGGACGTTGGTGGCGGCGACTGCCGTGAGGAACGCAAACCCGCGGGCGTGGCTGGTCAGGTCCGCCAGCACCAGGCGGGGGTAGCGGACGGCCCGCATGGTCATCAGCGCCGCGATCACGACGTACGCGACGCCCGCAATGACGAACAGCACGTCGCCGAGCCAGTCGAGGCCCTCGAGCTGGGCGCCGATCGCGATGATCCCGGTGGCCATGACCAGCGCGAAGTAGCCCGGGAACAGGGTGGCGAGCCCCGAGGCCGCCGTGTCGCCCCGCTGGCTCGCGTCCGGCGCCTCCCCAACCTCCGCTCGCCCGCTCCTGTCCGTGGTTTCAGCCATGCGTGTCAGCGACGGAGGTAGCGGAGAAAGGCGGCGGCCATGCCCGCGAGCGCCACCGACACGCCGGCGGTGGCCCAGGCGATCGCCTCGTCGTCGGTCAGGAACGCCTCCACCGCGACCGTCACCGTGAAGACCTGGAGCGAGACCAGGATGATGACGTAGACGATCACCGCCGACGAGGTGCCCCGCGGTCGCCTGACGATGCTCACGGTCGCGCCCCCAGCGCCCACACCTGGCCGTCGTCCCGCACCTCGACGTCGATGCGGCCGAGCCGCCGTGTCGGCGGCCCCGAGATCACCTCGCCGGTGGTGGCCTTGAAGTTGCCCTCGTGGCAGGGGCAGTGCCACCGCCGGGCCTCGGCTTCGTAGTACACGACGCAGCCGAGGTGCGTGCACTTCTGGCTGAACGCCACGATCTCCTGCTCGTCGACGCGCAGGAGCACCGCGGGATCGTCGTCGGCGGGGTAGCGGAACAGGTAGGTCCCACCGACCGCGACGTCGGCGAGCGCGACGATGGGGCGCGGCTCGCCGGTGTTGATGGACCGGAGCTGCGTCCACACGGCCAGTCCGACGTTGCCGGCGGCCATGGCGCCGGCGCCCAGCACCAGGTAGCGGGTGAACTCCCGGCGCGTCACCTCCTCCTCGGCCGCCGCCTCGTAGGGGAAGTCGCGCTCCCACAGCGGGGTCGGGGCGTCGGCGGTCATGGCCGCGACTCCTCCAGCGCGAAGGGATCGTCGAGCCACGACCGTTCGCGGCCACCCATGACGTCGATCGGGCCGGCGCTCAGGTCGTCGACCACCGTGTACACCTTGGTGCGCACGTCCTGGCGCCCGAAGAAGAAGTCCCGTAGCAACGAACCCCGCCGGCTGTCGTTGTACTCGTCGATCGTGCCGTACCAGAGCGCCTCGCTCGGGCAGACCGAGGCGCACATCGGCTTGAGGCCCTCCGAGGTGCGGTCGGTGCACATGTCGCACTTCATCATCTGGTCCAGCTCGGCCATGTACTTCGGCACGCCGAAGGGACAGGCGATCACGCAGTTCGAGCACCCGATGCATCGGGGCTTGAGCGCCGACTGGACGATCCCGCTCTCGGTCTGCTTGATGGCGTCGGCGGGGCACACCTGCGCGCACGTCGGGTCCTCGCAGTGCATGCACACCATCGGCGCCGTCTGGGTGGTCGACGCGGGGTCGACGCGTTCGAGGTGGATGAGGGAGTGGCCGCGGTGCGTGCCGCACTCCATGCACGCCTGGACGCACGCCTCACACCCGATGCAGCGGCTCTGGTCGACGACGAAGATGGGGTCGTCATCGCTGGTGTACCTCACGACGGGCCCTCCGTGAGCTCGAGGTCGCGTGCATCAGTGGTCGAGCCCCGGCCGCCGGCGGGGGCGAGGCGCACCGCCGCCACCTTGAACTCGGGCATCTTCGACGCCGGGTCGACCGCCCGGTTCGTGAGCCGGTTGGCCGACCTGGCCCCGGGCCAGTGGTAGGGGATGAACACGGTGTCGGGGCGGATCGTCGTGACGACGTGGGCGGGGAGCGTCATCGTCCCCCGGCGCGACGTGACGGTCACGAGGTCGCCCTCGGACACCCCGACCTGCTCGGCGAGGCGGGGGTGCATCTCACACAGCGGCTCCGGGTACTGGTCGACGAGCCCGGCGATCCGGCGGGTCTGGGTGCCGGAGAGGTACTGGCTCACGACCCGGCCGGTGGTGAGCCAGATCGGGTACTCGTCGTCGACGACCTCGGCCGACTCCCGGAAGGGGATGCCGTGGAAGCGGGCCTTGCCGTCGGGGTGGTAGAAGCGGCCGCCTTCGAAGAGCCGCGGAGTCCCGGGATGGCCCTCCCCCGGGATCGGCCAGAACAGGCCCATCTCGTCCTCGATCCGCTCCCACGTGGCGCCCGAGTAGTCGGCGGTGCCGCCGGCGGAGGCGACGCGCAGCTCCTCGAACATCTCCCGCGTACTCGTGTACGGGAAGTACTGGCCCCGTCCGAGGCGCTCGGCGAGGTCGAGGAGGATCTCCCAGTCGCGGCGGGCCTCGCCGGGCGGCGAGACGGCGGGATTGATCTTGATGATCCGCCCCTCGCCGCTGGTCGAGGTCCCCTCGTCCTCCTCGTGCAGCGACCCCGGCAGGACGATGTCGGCGTGGTGACCGGACTCCGACAGGAAGAAGTCGATGGCCGCATAGAACTCGAGGCGGTCGAGCGCCTCGGCCGTGAAGTTGGCGTCGGGGGCCGAGACGGCGGGATTGAAGCAGATCGAGATGAGACCCTTGATCTGCCCCGCATGGATCGCCTCGATGATCTCCTGCGCCGGGATGCCCTTGCCCGGGATCTCCGCCTCGTCGCAGCCCCACACCGAGGCGATGTAGGCGCGGTGGCCCGGGTTGGTGATGTCGCGGTTGCCGGGGAGCTGGTCGCACTTGTGGCCGTGCTCGCGCCCACCCTGTCCGTTGCCCTGGCCGGTGATGGTGGTCACGCCGCACCCGGGCTTGCCGAACTTGCCGGTCGCCAGCCCGAGGTTGATCGCCGACAGGACGTTGTCGACGCCCTTGGTCTGCTGCTCGATGCCGCGGGCGTGGAGCAGCATGCCGGTGGACGCGGTGCCCCACCACTCGGCCGCCTGTTCGATGCGGGCGGCCGGGACGCCCGTGACGTCGGACGCCCAGCGGGGCGTCATCTCGGCTACTGGGGCGGCGGCGAGGTCGAAGTCGACGGTGTGGGCGTCGATGAAGGCACGGTCGAGCCAGTCGTGACGGATGAGCTGGTGCAGAACCGCGCCGAACAGCGCCGAGTCCGTCCCGGGCCGCACCCCGAGGAAGAGGTCGGCGGTGCGGGCCAGGGGCACCACGCGGGGATCCTGCACGATGAGCCTCGCTCCCCGGTCCCGGGCGCGCCACACGTAGCTCGTGGTGATGGGGAAGGTCTCGGCCACGTTCGACCCGGCCACCCACACCACGTCGGCGAGCGGGATGTCGCTCCACGGGTTGGACGCGCGGTCGATGCCCAGCGCCTTCTTGTTCCCGGTGCCCGCCGACACCATGCAGTAACGGCCGTTGTAGTCGAGGTTTGCCGTCTGCAGCGCCAGGCGCGCGAACTTGCCGATCAGGTAGCTCTTCTCGTTGGTGAGCGAGACGCCCGACAGCATGGCCACGGCATCGTTGCCGTGCGCGGCCTGGATGCGGCGGACCTCGCCGACCACCCGATCGAGGGCGTGGCCCCAGGAGACCGGGCGGAACCCGCCGAGCGCGGTGGGGTCACGCTCCATTGGATGCAACAGCCGGTCGGGGTGGCTGCCCTGGAGGTAGCGCTTCACGCCCTTGGGGCACAGCTTGCCCTCGTTGAAGGGGAACTCGTACCAGGGCTCGAAGCCGACCACCGCGTTGTCGCGGACCTTGAGCTTGATCCCGCACTGCTGGCCGCAGAAGCAGCAGTGGGTGTTGACCAGGCGGTCGGGCGCGGCACCGGCGTCCCAGCCGCCGGGCGGGGCCCGGTTGAGGTGCGGGCCGTAGCGGGCGACGAGCTCCTCCTCGCTGAGCGGCGCACGGGCCATCAGCCGAAGCCCCCGACGCGGGCCGACTGGGCGAGCGCGACCTGGACGCGCCGGCACCGAGGGCAGGTGTCCTGGTAGTTGCCGTCCCGGCCGCGGTAGTCGAAACCGAGCTCGGGAAGGATCGCCTTCACGTCGGCCTGCTGCTGGGCGCTGGCGAACACCTCGCCGCATCGCCGGCACGTCGCCGCCAGGTCCTCCTCGTTGGCCCGCTTGTAGTAGGCGACGCCGAGGTTGGCGGGCCGCTGGAAGATGTGGAACAGCTTGCCGAACGGGATGTACATGAGCCCGAGGATCACGGTCAGCGCGTGCAGCGTGTTCAGGGCCGAGTAGAAGCGTCCCTCGAGCCAGGCGCTCGACACGGTGAGGAACAGCCCGGTGATCGAGACTGCGAACAGGCCGGCGAGCGCGAGGAAGTCGCCACTCCGCTCGGTGGCCAGGGCGCCGGGGTCGCGGAGCCGGCGCCGGAGGAAGACGAACACGCCCGCCAGCACCAGCACGGCGGCGATGTCGAGGGCATGGAAGATGAGCCAACCGATCACGCTGCCGGCGTCGAAGCGCAGCGTCCCGACCCTCGAGACGAACACCTGGTACCGGTCGGCCTGCTGGCCCGAGCTCTCGAAGTGCAGGAGCCCGAGGGTCAGGGGGAAGGTGACCAGGGCGGCGAGGATGCAGCCCCAGAACACGAGCTGGTGGCCCAGCCAGCGGGTCGTCGACCGCCGGCGGATGAAGCCTTGGGTCAGCAGGTGGGTGGCGACCAGCGACGGGAGCGCAGCGGCGTTGCGGACCTTGTGCCGGCGGAACGCGTCCCAGCCGCGCCGGTTCAGCATGGCGGTCGGGGGCCGGCGGAGCCACACCGTGTAGCGGTAGATGACGCCGAAGACGGCGAACGCGACGCCGAACAGGTAGCCGGTCAGGGCGGCGTCGAACCACACCAGCCGGTCGCTGCCGAGGTACGTGATCGCGAGCACCACGGCCACGCCGACGAGGCCGCGCATCACCGCTCGACGATCGAGCGCTCGACGGTCGCGTGCCGCCTCCACGGCACCGACCCTAATGGGGTTCAACGCTGGCCTGTCCCGGGCGCCGGGCCCCAACCGGCGTTCCGGACCGTCGGATTCCGGCTCGCCCGAACGCCGGAACGGCCCGCACTCCGAAGCGGCGTGGCGGGGCCGGGCCCGGCCATTCCCGCCCGCTCTCGCTCGAGCCGGACGACCGCGGGAAACAGCAGGTTGTTCTCCTTGTGCACGTGCAGGTGGGTGTCGGCCTCGAGCTCGGCCAGGCCCTGGTAGCAGGCCTGGAACGACGCGCAACCGTCGGCCGGCACCGAGAAGGCGCCGGTGGCGGCGCGGAGCTCGGCGAGCAGCTCGCCGACGCGGTCGTGGTCGACGAGCATCAGCGAGATGGGCCGGGCGAGGCTGCCGCAGTGAAACGACGGGAGCGCGTCGGCCGCCGCCAGCTCGCGGATCATGGGGAAGAGCACCCGCTCCTCCCTGGTCAGGTGCGGCTCGATGTCGGCCCGCAGCGCGGCGAGGATGCGCGCCACGTCGGCGAGCTCGGGGTGGCGACCACCGTGGACGCCGGCAACCTTCTCGACCAGGGCGGTCAGTCGGGGCAACTCGTCCCAGAGGTAGCGGTGATGCGTGGCCACGATGTGGTCGACGAGGTCGACGACCCCCATGGTGGCCCAGGGCTCTTCGGCGCCCACGGACTCCGTGGCGGTGACGGCGACGAGCTCGTCGACGACAGCTCCGGGGTCGAGCCCGGCGGCCGAGCTGGCCTCCGCGACGGTCCGACGTCCGCCGCAGCAATAGTCGAGGCCGCGCCGCTCGAGCTCCCGAGCCAGCTGCGGGTGTTCCGTCACCACGTCGGCCAGCGTGGTGTCGAGGTCGATTGTCGTCATGCTTCTCCCTTCAATGGCCCCTCCAACGTCGTCACGAGGCGAGAGCCCCCGCGGCCGTCGCCGCCACGACCGCCAGTCCCAGCGCGAGTTGGCGGATCCCGAGGACGTTCGCCGGGACAGGTGGGCGACGCACCCACCACGCCTGGAGGGTCGCCACCACCGAGACCGCCGCGGCGCCCGCCACCAGCCGCACATCCGCCGCAACGGCGGCGAGCGCGACGGTCGCGCCGGCGACCTGGGCTCGGTCGCTCGTCGCCACCGGCCCGTCGCGGTGCCGCAGCCGGGCGATCTGGACGCGCACGAACGGTATGACCGCGATCGACCGTCCGGCGAGCACGAGCCACAGGCCGGCGGCCAGGCCGACGTCCGCGCCGCCGGCGAGGGCGATCGCCGGGGCGAACGCGCCGATCCCGACGGCGCCGCACAGCTCCGGCACCAGGCGCCGGCCCCGGCTGCGCGCGTCGAACCACAGCTCGAGCCCCACGAGTGGTGCCGCCAGCGCCAGCGGCACCAGCCAGGCCAGGCCCGCCCGCAGCGACGCCACGGTCGCCAGCGCGGCC
>DATFVX010000060.1:0-6509 GCA_035259985.1 Acidimicrobiales bacterium
CACGAGCTCGCCGAGCAGCCGGCGGCGGCCCTCCGCCACCTCGCGAAAGCCGGGGAACACCGGGAGGCCAGCGCCCGAATCGCCGTCGGGACCAGGCTCGGAATCGCCAGGAAGAGATCTCGTTGCCGGCATCACTTCAACGATATGGGCATCCGGCGCCGGCGGGCAACGGCATCGTTTCGGCCCGTGGAAGCGTGGGTAACCGCGGCAGTACCCGGCGAAGAAGGGAGAGACGCATGGACCCCAACATCGTCAACGCCAAGCCGAGGTTCCGCCCGCCGACGCTCGTCGATCCGCCCGGCTTCGGCTACCTGCTCCTGGCGGCTGAGGTCGAACCCCCGGACGGCCCGCGACCGTTCCCCGGATCGTCCGAGGCGAAGACCGCGCTGCTGGGCCGTCTGAAGTCCGCGGCCGCCGACCTCGCCCGCCACGACGCCGTCGAGCGGGCCACGGTGTACCGAAGCGTCCTGGCGCCCCCACCGGCCGGCTATGCGCGCAGGGTCGAGCACCCGGCGCGCTACGACGTGACGGTGCTGGTCGAGGCCGCGTCGCCCGCCGATCTGGACGGGATCCAGGCCGCCGACGGGTACAACCAGCTGCGCAAGGAGCTCGACGCCGAGGCGACCCGCGTCGACGCGATGCGGGCCCGGTGCGTGAAGTCCATCGGCGACGTCGACAAAGCCCGCCCGGGGCTCTTCCTGTTCAACTACTTCGTGGCCGACGACGTCGACGCGGCGCTGAAGCTGTGGGACCACCTGGCCGGCTGGTTCATGACCGAGACCGGGCTCGACAACTCCACGCTGCTCCAGCCCACGGGCGATAGCGAGTACGCCTTCGTGAACCATGCGCGCTGGGACTACGGCGTCCCCACGCTGGCCCTGCACATGTTCACCAAGCCGAGCTTCCGGTCGTTCGTGCAGGCGAACATGAACGAGAACCGCATGGGATCGATGCCGATCCTGTGCCGGCTCGCCTAGCGCTCACCAGCGCCGACTCGCCTAGCGCTCACCAGCGGCGGCGAGGCCTACGAGCGGCGCCCGGCCGCCTCGATCCCGGTGGCAGCCGACCGCTGAGGCGGGGGTACAGGCCCCAGCAGCGCCTCCCCGCGGGGCTCGTTCGTCGACCAGGTGGGGTCGAGGCCGGGGGCGGTCACGCGCACCGCGTCGCCGGCACGGGACGTCACGTCCCAGAGCAGCGCCGCCCGGTCACCGTGCCAGCGGACCGCGTACGAAACGGGGCCGGCGGCCGTGGGCGCATCGTGGACCTCCCAGCCCTGGCCGTACCAGGCGTCGGGCACCAGCGATGCCAGCGCCACCCCGCCCGAGAGCTCGCGCACGAGCAGGTCGCGCACGAACGTCAGGAGCTCGGCGGCGGCCCATCCGTGATGGCCGTCCCCCATGCAGCCGCCGTCGAGGCGGGGGTGGATGGCCTCGGGCCAGGTCCAGGTCGGGGTGGCGGCGTCGAGCATCCAGCCCAGGCGATCCAGGCAGCGCCGGTCACCGGCCCGCAGCTCGACGGCCGCGAGCTGCAGCGTGAGGTAGGTGCCGAGCCCCGTGTGGCTGATCCCCTGGAAGAACGCCCGGCCGCCGTCCGGGGCGTCCTCCTGCGCCGGCAGCGTGTCGAGCATGAACCGCCGGCGGATGACGTCGACGGTTGCGGCGATGCGGGGATCGTCGGGGTCCAGGAGGTCGAGCGGCGCGCACGCCACCAGCGAGCCGATGGCGCCGGAGTCGATGCGGCGCCGGGGCCCCGCCGGGATGGCGATGGTGCCCAGGCGCTCGGCGGTCAGCTCGAGCGACCGCTCGAGGTCCTCCCACATCGCGGCCGCGAACCGTTCGCCGTCGGTGGCCGCCTCGTCCTGGTCGACGGCCCGGAGCAGCTCGGCGCCCGCCCGGAGCCCGGCCACGCCCCAGAAGTCGTCCCAGTAGAAGTAGTCGAACGGGCCCAGGTGCTCGGCCGACACGCCGGCCGGGAGCAACCCGCGGAGCGCGGCGTCGTTGCGGTTTGCCTTGCGCGCGTGGCGCTTCCGATCGATCCAGTGCACTCCCCGGGCGATCGGGCCCACCATGGACTCGACCAGCGCTACGTCCCGGGTCAGGCGCCAGTGCTGGACCAGCGCGTGGAGCGCCGCACCGTTGGCGTCCCACTCCTTGCGCTGGCTGAAGAAGAAGCCGTCCGCATGCTGGCGCCCGGGGTACGAGCGCAGCACCTGGGCGACCTCGTCGTGGTACCCGTAGCGGTCGAGGGCGGCGAGCAGGTAGGCGGCATCGCGGAACCAGAACCGGTGGTACGTCGAGGGGCCGGGCGTGATCTCGTCGCCGTCGTGGAGCAGCAGCAGGAAGCGCCGGTTCGCGTCGACCGCCGCGGCCAACCGTTTGTCGGGCAGCTCGAGCCGGAGGCCGCGGGCGCTCTGTGACCGCCAGCCCCGGGCCACGGCCTCGGCGGGCGGCAGCGCCTTCGGCAGGTCGGGCGCGTCGGCGACCCGGCGGAGCGCCTCCCCCCGGCGCCGGGTTCGGCGCTCGGGCACCAGGGGGATGGCGGCACGCAGCGTGGCCCCGTGCGCCAAGGGGTAGACGAACGCCGCCTGCGCCAGGCCGGCCGGATCGCGGACGGTGCCGCGCCAGCGCTCGGCGGCGGCGCCCGACATGACCGTCCCGGCCGAGTCGCCGTCGTGGAAGGTCGAGCCTGCGACCCGGGCCGGCGGCTTCGGCAGGAGCAGGGCGACGCGCCCGTCGACCGTGACGGTCGTGCCGTCGTGAAGCCCGAGCCGCTCGATCACCGACAGGCCCTCGGGGTTGTACGGCCTGACCGCCAGGGCCAGGGCGACCGGCACCTTGCCGGCGTTCTCGACCTCGGCCACCACCAGCTCGCCGGCCCCCTCGGTCGAGCTGCGCCGCACCGCGTAGACCCGCTCGATGACGTCGCCGCCGGGCACCCGCATGGCGGTCTCGACCACGGGCGTGTCGGCCACCAGCCTCTGTCGGACGTTGACCTCGCGCGACGGCAGGTGCCAGCGGTCGTCGGCGCCGACCCACCAGTCCAGCGACCAGCCGTCGAACCACGGTGTCACCAGGCCCCGGGGATCCACGATGGCCTCCCACGGCGAGTCGAGATTCCCCACCGCGGTCCAGTTGCGGTGCGTCATGTTGGTGAGGAAGGGCAGGTGGCCGCGGGGCACGAAGGCCGGCGAGGTGGGATCGAGCTGGCGCTCGAGCCAGTAGGGCCAGACCCAGTCGGGGCCGATCTGGGCCGCACCGCGGGTGCGCAGCGCACGGAACACGGTGCGGGCGCCGATCGGCATCAGCTCGCCTGGCAGCTCGACCTCGACCGTCTCCCCCAGGCGCTGGAAGGTCGTGAGGTGGCGCACCACGTCATCGGTGATGCGCAGGCGACCCATGAGCCGGCGCAGCACGAAGGCGCGGAGGCTCATGGGGGGCTACCCCAGGCCGTCTCGCTCGGAGCCCGCGGCCCGGCGCAGCAGGCCGCGGTACGCCTCGGTCGCCGGCCGGCCGTGGTGGATCACCTCGAACACCTCCTGGGCGATGGGCATCTCGACGCCGTGGCGCTCGCCGAGGGCGACGGCCACCGCCGACGTCTTGATGCCCTCCGCCACCATCCGCATCTCGGCCACGATCTCGTCCATCGACCGCCCCCGGCCCAGCTGCTCGCCGACGTAGCGGTTGCGGCTCTGCCGGGAGATGCAGGTGGCGACCAGGTCGCCCATGCCCGCCAGCCCCGAGAACGTGATGATGTCGCCGCCCATGGCGAGGCCGAGCCGGGCCATCTCGGCGAGCCCCCGGGTGATGACGGCGGCGCGCGTGTTGTCGCCCGTGCCCAGCCCGTCGGCCATGCCCGAGGCGATGGCCATCACGTTCTTGAGCGCTCCGGCGATCTCGCAGCCCACGACGTCGGCGTTGGTGTAGACGCGGAACAGCTCGGTGGCGAAGATGCGCTGCAGCTCGGTGGCGATGTGGTCGTCGGAGAACGCCACCACCGTGGCGGCGGCGTGGCCGGCCATGATCTCCCGCGCCAGGTTGGGGCCGGTGAGAACGCCGGTGGGGTGCCCCGGCAGCTCGGCGCTGATGACCTCGGTCATGCGCAGGTGGGTGCCCTGTTCGAGGCCCTTCGCCAGGCTCACCACCGGGACCCAGGGCCGCAGGCAGGGCGCCAGCGCCTGCAGCGTCGTGCGCATGCCGTGGGATGGAACGCCCATGACCACGACGTCGGCGTCGCAGACGGCCTCCTCCAGCGACGAGGTGGCGCGCAGTTCCTCCGGCAGGGAGCAGTCGGGCAGGTAGTCGCCGTTGCGGTGTTGCTTGCTGATCTCGTCGGCCAGCTCGGGCCGGCGGGACCACAGGATCGTCGGCGCGTTGGCGGAGGCGAGCGCCGCAACCGTGGTTCCCCACGATCCGGCGCCGACAACGGCGACGCGGATCGACATGCCGGTCAAGCTACTGGCCGGAGGGCCGGCCGACCCTCCCCCGATACGCTGCCGCGTGATGACGTCGCCAACGTCGGCGGCCGTGGTCGTCCCGGTCAAGGCCTTCACCGCCGCCAAGGTGCGCCTGGCGGGGGCGCTCGACCCGACTCAGCGGGCCGAGCTGGCGCGGCGCATGGCCGAGGTGGTGCTCGCCGCCACCCCTCCCCTGCCGGCCACCGTCGTGTGCGACGACGACGAGGTGCGCGCCTGGGCGGAGGGAGCCGGCGCCCGCGTCGTGTGGTGCCCGGGCCGCGGGCTCAACGGCGCCGTCGCCGACGGGGTGGCGGCGGTGCGCGCCGAGGGGGTGGCGATAGCCGTAGTGGCCCACGCCGACCTCCCCATGGCGACGCGGTTCGACTGGGTGGCCGCGTTCCCGGGCGTGACCCTGGTGCCCGACCGCCGGCTGGACGGCACCAACGTGTTGGCCGTGCCCACCGACGCCGGGTTCCGGTTCTCCTACGGCGCCGGGTCGTTTGCCCGCCACCGGGCCGAGGCGCGGGCGCGCGGCCTGCCCGCCCGCATCGTGCGCGACGACCGCCTGGCATGGGACGTCGACCTGCCCGCCGACCTCGCATGGCCGACCCGCGGCGGGCCTGACGGCGATCCGGGCACGCCGGACGCCGAGGGTCGCACGGCGGAGGCCCGTCAGGTCCCCGACGGGCGGGAAGCATGGGCCTGAACCTCCCGGTCCCGGCGAGCGCGTTGGCCATCGGCGCCCACCCCGACGACATCGAGTTCGGCTGCGGCGCCACCCTCGCGAAGTGGGCCGCCGCCGGCTGCGTCGTCCACCACCTCGTGTGCACCGACGGATCCAAGGGGACATGGGACGCCCACCAGGACCTCGCCGAGCTCGTCGCCATGAGGCAGGACGAGCAGCGGGCAGCAGCCAAGGCAGTCGGGGCCACCGGGGAGGTCGTGTTCCTGGGGTGGCCGGACGGGGAGCTGGAGTCGGGCCTGCGCCAGCGCGGCGAGGTCGCGTACTGGATCCGTCGGCTGCGCCCCGAGGCGCTGCTGGGCCACGACCCCTGGAGGCGCTACCGGCTCCACCCCGACCACCGCCACGCCGGGTTCCTCACGGTCGACGGGGTCGTCGCGGCCCGCGATCCGCACTTCTTCCCGGAGCAGCCCGTGGAGCATCACCGCCCGGCGGCGCTCCTGCTGTTCGAGGCCGACGAGCCGGACCACGTGGAGGAGGCCGACGACGGGGCCGTGGCCCGCAAGCTCGCGGCGCTCGAGGCGCACCGGAGCCAGCTGCGCTCGACGATGTTCGTCGACGTGGGATCCGCCGAGGGTGGGGCCCAGCTGGCGGCATTCCGCGCCCGCGTGGATGTTCGGCTCGTCGCACACGGCGCGATCGCCGGCGTCGGCCGGGGCGAGGCGTTCAAGCTGATCACCGACCTGTAGGGGCCGCCCAATGACAATCGACCAGCACCTCGCCGAGTGGTGGCTGACCAACCTGGAGACCAGCGCGCGCTTCGACGCCCCCTGGGTGGCCGACGCGGTGGCGTGGCTCGTCGGGGGGTCGTCACGCGACGGGTCACAACCATTGCAGCGGGTGCTCGACGTCGGCTGCGGGGCCGGCGGGGCCGCCTGCGCCTTCGCGGCCGCCCTCGGGCCCGGCGTGGTGACGGGCTTCGACCGCGACCCGCGGCTCCTCGCGATCGCCGGCCGGCGGGCGGCCGACGCCGGCCTTGCCGGTCACATCCGCTGGCTGGCCGCACGCGTGGGCGCGCTGCCGGTCGAGCCGGGATCGGCGGACCTGGTGTGGGCGTCGGGTGTCGTCCACCATGTGCCGGACCAGCAGGCGGCGATCGGCACGCTGGCCGGGTTGCTGCGGCCGGGCGGGCGGCTGGCCCTGGTCGAGGGCGGCCTGCCGGTGCGATGCCTGCCGTTCGACATCGGGCTCGGTGCCGTCGGCCTCGAGTCGCGGCTCGACGAGGCCCGTAGTCGCTGGTTCGCCGACATGCGGGACGAGCTGGGCGGGCCGACGCTGCCCTACGGCTGGCCCGAGGCGCTGCGGCGGGCGGGG
>DATFVX010000061.1:0-5909 GCA_035259985.1 Acidimicrobiales bacterium
CGAGGGGCCCGCCGGGACGCGCGCCGCCGAGGTGCGGTGACGACGCCGCGGGCGTCCGGGCCATAGCCGCCGGTCTCGTCGCCGTAGACCTCGTCGCCGTAGACCTCGTCGCCGTAGGTCTCGTCGTAGGTGGCGTCGTACTCGTCGGCATACGCCTCGTCGCCGTAGGCGTCCTCGTAGGTCGGCTGCTGGTCGCCGGCGTTGGCGAAGACCGACCTGCCCGGGGGCGGCTCGAGGTCGTCCTCGTACGCGACCGGCGCCCCCTGGCGCGGGTCGCCGGGCTGCGCCGGGCCGGGTTCGGGCCACCCCTCGCCGGAAACGGGCGGTCCCTGACGCGTCTGGTCCGGCGGCGGTGCGGGCCGGCGGGGCGGCGGTGCCCCGGACCCGCCCGCCGGCGAGCGCGGGTCGTCGCGCCAGCGGGGGTCGGAATCGGCGAGCGTCGACCACGGATCGTCGCCCGGGCGCGGGTCGCGAGGGTCACGCGGGTCGCGCGGGTCGCGGCGATTCATCTTCGGGACCTCCTCTGCGGCCGAACCCGCCCAGTGCGACAGCTCGGGCGCCTCGGTGGGCGGCTGGACCGGCACGACGGCCGGTCGCTCGATCGTTGCCGGATCGTCGTCGGAACCGAGCGGGAAGCGCAATGCCGGCCGGGTCCCACCGATCTCCGCCGAGTTGGGCCGGTCGCCGAAGCGGGGCTGGTCCTCGCCGAGGCGATGCCGGATGTCGTCGCGTTCGAGCGCTTCGGCGACCTCGTCGGCGCCGATGAGACGGACACCTTCAGTGGGATCGCGATGGCGCTGTTGCCGACGCTCGTCCCTATCAGTCACAAGGCTCTTCCTCTCTTGACGCTCACCGTGCGTGGCCGTGCAGCCCGTTTTCGACCACTCCATCCTGCACCCGCGGCGTCCCCAGGTGGTGGAGGGCCGCGGGATCTAGACCTCGAGCAGCTCCTGCTCCTTGTGCTCCAGTGCCGTGTCCACGGCGGCTTCGTGCTGGTGCGTCAGCTTGTCGAGCTCCTTCTCGGCCCTCGCCAGGTCGTCGGCCGAGATGTCGCCGTCCTTCTCCAGCGCCTCGAGGTCGTGGCGGGCACTTCGCCGCGCGTGGCGGATGCTCACCCGCCCGTCCTCCGCCATTCCCTTGACCAGCCGGACGAGCTCCTTGCGCCGCTCCTCGGTGAGGGGCGGGAAGTTCAGGCGGATGATCTGGCCGTCGTTGCTGGGGGCGAGGCCGAGCCCGCTCAGCTGGATCGCCTTCTCGATGGCCCCGAGCGAGTTCTTGTCGTACGGGCTGATGACGAGCATGCGCGCCTCGGGCACGGTGAAGCCGGCGATCTGCTGGAGCGGCACCTCGGTGCCGTAGTAGTCGACCGGGATCCTCTCGACCAGGGCCGGCGCCGCCCGGCCCGTACGCACGCCGGTGAACTCGGACCGGGCGTGGGCGACGGCCTTCACCATCTTGTCTCGCGCCTCGTCGAGCACCATCGAGATCATCTCAACACTCACGGGCTCTCCTGCCGTCACGACCGGCGCCGATCCCCCCGGCGCCGTCAGCGGATCAGCGTACCTACCGCCTGACCCTCGACGATCGACGCGATGTTGCCCTTGCCGAGCAGGTCGAACACGACGATAGGCAACTTGTTGTCCATGCACAGCGTGATGGCCGTCGAGTCCATGGCCTTGAGCCCGCGGTTGAGCACGTCGAGGTAGCTGACGGCGTCGAGCCTGGTGGCCTCGGGGTTGGTGCGGGGATCGTCGGTGTAGAGCCCGTCGACCCCGGAATGCGTGCCCCGCAGCATCACGTCGGCCTCGATCTCGACCGCCCGCAGCGCGGCCGCGGTGTCGGTGGTGAAGAACGGGTTGCCGGTGCCGCCGGCGAAGATGACGACGCGACCCTTCTCGAGGTGACGGATGGCGCGCCGCCGGATGTAGGGCTCGGCCACCTGGGCCATGTGGATGGCGGTCTGCACCCGCGTCGGTTGACCCAGCCGTTCCAGCGTGTCCTGGAGTGCGAGGGCGTTGATGACCGTGGCCAGCATGCCCATGTAGTCGGCCTGGGCGCGATCCATGCCCGCCCCGGCGCCGGTCATCCCGCGCCAGATGTTGCCGCCGCCGACGACGACCGCCACGTCCACGCCCTGGTTGGCGCGGACGTCGGCGATCTCGTTGGCGATGTAGTCGGCGAACTGCCCGTCGATCCCGTAGCCGACGTCGCCGGCGAACGCCTCCCCCGACAACTTCAGCAGCACCCGGTGGTACTTGGGGGCCTCGGCTGCGGGGGGAGTCACGTGCCGGTCCTCGTGCCGCCGTCAGCCGCCGATGAACAGCTGGGCGAAGCGGACGACCTCCGCCCCGCCGCCCGCCGCCAGCTGGGCGATGGTCTGCTTCTCGTCGCGGACGAAGGGCTGCTCCAGCAGCACACGCTCTTTGTACCAGCCGTCGAGGCGCCCCTCGACGATCTTGGGCCAGGCGGCCTCGGGCTTGCCCTCGGCCTTGGTGATGGTGAGCAGGGTCTGGCGCTCCTCGTCGACCGCCTCGGCGGGCACCTCCTCGCGGGCCCGGTACTGGGGCTTGGCGAACGCGATGTGGACGGCGATGTCGTGCGCCAGCTCCTCGGTGCCGCCGCGCAGGGTGACGACGACCCCGTTCACTCCCCGCCCGTCCTGGCGGTGCAGGTAGGTGCCGACGACCTCGTCGTCGCCGAAGGTCACCTGGACCGCCCGGCCCACCTCGATGTTCTCCTTGAGGGTGACCTTCAGGTCGTCGACGGCGTCGGTGTGATCGCCCACGGCGGCCTCGCCCCCGGCGGCCACCGAGTCGGCGAGCGCCTGGGTGAGCGTGACGAAGTTGGGGGACTTGGCGACGAAGTCGGTCTCGCACTTGAGCTCGACCAGGCCCACGGCCCGGGGGGCGGTGGCGATGGCGATGGCCCCTTGGGCGTTCTCGCGGTCGGCGCGGTCGTCGGCCTTGCCCAGGCCCCACTCGCGCAGCAGCTTCTTGGCGCGGTCGGTGTCGCCGTCGGCCTCCTGCAGGGCCTTCTTGGCATCCATCATCCCCGCGCCGGTGGCCTGGCGCAGGGCCTGTACATCTTTCGCGGTGAAGTCGGCCATGGGGGCCTCAGGACTCCTGGGATTCGGGGGAGGTCTCGGTGGGGGCTTCGGCCTCGGCCGCGGCAGCTTCGGTCGCAGGGGCCGGCTCGGCAGGCGGGGCGGCGTCAGCCGTCGTGGTGGGCTCGTCGGCGGCCGTGGCCGCGGCGTCGGGGGCCGGGGTCGACTCGTCGGGGGTCGCGGTCGACTCGTCGGCGGCCGTGGCCGACTCGTCGGGGGTCGCGGTGGTCTCGTGAGCGGCCGGTGTGGGCGGCGCCGACGGGGTCGGGGAGTCGACGGACGGGGCCGCGGGCGGTCGCGGCGTGGTGCGCCCGCCGGCGACGCGGGCGTCGCGCTCGCGTGCCTCGGCCAGCGCCTGGCGGCGGGCCTCCGCCTGCTGGGCGGCGACTCGCGCCTCGTCGTCGACGGACCGGGTGGTGACCGGCGTCCGCAGCGACGCGATGTGCTTGCCTTCGATCACGGCGTCGGCGATGACGCGGCTCAGCAGCGTGCCCGAGCGGATGGCGTCGTCGTTGCCGGGGATCACGTAGTCGATGACGTCGGGATCGCAGTTGGTGTCGACGACCGCCACCACCGGCACACCCAGCTTGTTGGCCTCGGTGACGGCGATGTGCTCCTTCTTGGTGTCGAGCACGAAGATCGCCTGCGGGAGCCGGTCCATGTGCCGGATGCCGCCGAGGTAGCGCTCGAGCTTGTCGAGCTCACGCCCGAGCAGCAGCGCCTCCTTCTTGGGCATCGCGTCGAACTCGCCCGAGTCGCGCATGCGCTCGTACTCGAGCATCTTCGCAACCCGCTTGTTGATCGTCTGGAAGTTCGTGAGCATGCCGCCCAGCCAACGCTGGTTGATGTAGGGCATGCCGCACTTCTCGGCGTACTGCTGGATCGGTTCCTGCGCCTGCTTCTTGGTCCCGATGAACAGGACCGAGCCGCCGTTGGCGACGGTGTCGCGCACGAACGTGTACGCCGTCTCGATGCGAGCGAGCGTCTGCTCGAGATCGATGATGTAGATGCCGTTGCGCTCGCCGAAGATGAAGCGCTTCATCTTGGGGTTCCAGCGGCGGGTCTGGTGGCCGAAGTGGACCCCGGCCTCCAGCAGCTGCTTCATGGTGACGACAGCCACGTGTCTGTTCCCTTTCGTCCCATCGGTTGGTCGTTGCCGGACCCGCGCGCCCGAGGACGACCGTGGGTTGGGCCCGGCTGTGTGGTGGTGTGCAGGCCGGAGCGTTTCCGGCCGGCGGGACAGCCTATCGGTAGGCCGCCGAGACCCGCCATGTGATTCGGTCCGGGCACGTCACGGCGGCGCGGCGAGGGCAACGGCGCCGAGCTGATCCTCGGCGAGCGAGATCGAGTGGCTGACCACCACGTCGGCGACCACGTCGCGCCACCCCTCGCAGCCCGGTGGCTGGCCCGCCAGCGCCCGCGACATCTCCGCAGTCGCCTCGTCGGACGCCACGAGCTCGGCGTGGGCGTACCAGCCGGACACCGGCACCGTGACGTTGGTGGCGCCGGCGACCTCGGTGTTGGGCGCCGCCACCGCCACGTCGCCGCGGGCGGCGATGGACACGAGGCGGACGCCCTCGGGGATGCCGGCGGCGGCCAGCTCGCGGATCACGTCGGACTGCTCGGCCATCTGCCGTAGCGCTGTGGCGTCCGGGTCGATGCCGTGCCCGAACAACGACGCGGCGGCATCCATGCCCACGTTGCCGGTGATCGTCGTGTTGGCTGCGACGACCGCCGTGGCCAGGTCGGTTCCCTGGTGCGGGGTGCCGAGGGTGATCACGAGGCCCACTCGGTCGAGCGCCGCACCCCGAGCGCCGAGCTCGAGCAGAGCCAGCCGGGCGACGAGGCCCCCCTGCGAGTGGGCGAACAGGTCGATGGTGGCGTTGGGGTCCGCGGCGGCGACGTCCTGGATCAGGTCGGCCAGGCGTCGGGCGGCGGCACGGAGATCGCCCTGGGTCGCCTCGGGCTCGTACGGACTGGCCCCGACTTGGCTGAATGCGCCGCCGGAGCCCGGAACGCGGCCGCCGGCGTAGCTGAACCGCACCACCCGCTCACGGTCGTACCCCAGGTCCCCGGCGCGTAGTGCGTCGATGGCGGTCTCGGAGCTCGACGAACCGAAGCCGGCGACCGTGATGGCCACCCGACCCCTGCCCCGCGCCGGGGCGGGCGGCGGCGGACCGTCGGAGCACGGCCCACGGTGGAGGAGCCGGGTGCCCAGGTCGGCGGCGATCCCGAGGCCCCGGGCGGCCAAGTTGAGCTGGGCCCCGTAGGTGAGCGTGGTGCTGGCGCGGTCGTACAGCCACCCAAGGGCGGCGCCGACGCCCGGGATGGCAAAGCCCCCGCCGCCGTCGAGCGCCAGCTGTGCAAGCGCCCTCGCCTCGGCCGCGGGGCTGCTGCCCGGGGGGATCTCGAACGGCAGCAGCTCGACCGCGACCTCGCCGCCGACGAACAGTGACGCCGGGTCGAAGTAGGCGTCGCCGGAACGGGCGCCGAAGTGCAGCCGCTCGCCGGCCGTCCCGATCTGGAGGCCTGCCCGGACCCGCTGGCCGAGCACAACGCCGACGGTGCGGAGGAACGAATACGAGGTCCGGACGCCATCGTCGTGGCGCAGGGTGACGTGGAGGGCCCCGGCCACGGGCCCGGCGAACACAACGGTCCCGTCGGCGCTGGCCCGGACCGGGTCGCCGGGCTCGGTGTCGTACTCCAGGCCGCGGTTGCCTGCGCCGTAGGGCCCGGCCGGCGGCCGGAACGGATCGGCGATCGGAGCAGCGACCGGCGGGCGGGAAACATGGCATCCCCCTCGGGG
>DATFVX010000062.1:0-2118 GCA_035259985.1 Acidimicrobiales bacterium
GTGCCGAGCCGGCGGGTGACCGTGAGCACCCGGCGCCCCGGGGGCAACCGACCGGGGCGGGTGAGCCGGGGCACCTCGGCCACCACCCGAGCCCGCAGGGCGGCCAGGTCCCGCCGCCACACGAGCGTCGCAGGATCGTCCAGCGTCCAGGGCGGGGTGTCACTGAAGCTGCCGGCGTCGAGGTCGGTCGCGACCACCATCGAGGTGAGTCTCGCCGACGTCCGCCGGGATGGCACCCGGCGAGCGTTACAAGCTGCGCCCTAGGGCCGCACGTGCCCGTCGACGACCCGCACCCCCTCCGCCCGGAGCCTGCGGGCGTGCTCCGCCTCGTGTCCCGGGACCAACCGGCCGGTCGTTGTGACGACCCGCCACCAGGGCAGGTCGAGCTCGCTGGTGGCCAGGATGCGGCCGACGGCGCGGGCCCGGCCCGGGTAGCCGGCCTCGGCGGCGACCTCGCCGTAGGTCACGACGTCACCGGGGACGAGCGAGGCGAGCACGGCCACCACCGCCTCCTCGAACGGCGTCAGGTCGGACATCGCAGGCAACCTAGAGTTCCGCCCATGCGCACGCTGACGGCTGCGGAGGTCGCGGGCCTTGCCGACCGGATCGGCGAGCAGGGCTGGGCCGTGGTCGAGGACGCCATCGAGCCCGACCTCGTGGACGAGCTGGTCGAGACGCTCGGCCGCCTCGAGCGCGACCTGGCCGTCGTGCCGGCCGAGAACACGTTCGAGGGAACCCTCACGGTGCGCATCTACAACCTGCTCGTGCGCGGCGACTTGTTCGCCCGGGTGCCGGTCCACCCCAACGTGCTCCCCCTCGTGGAGCGGGTCCTCGACCCCGGTTGCCTGCTGTCGTCGCTGTCGTCGATCGCGATAGGCCCCGACGAGACCCCCCAGCCGATCCACTCCGACGACCAGCTCATCCCGATCCCCAAGCCCCACCCGCCGGTGGTGTGCAACTCGATGTGGGCGCTGACCGACTTCACCGAGGCGAACGGCGCGACGCGCCTGGTGCCGCGGACGCACCTCGGGCCGTCGCCCGACTTCGGCCGGGACTACGAGTCGATCCCGGCGGAGATGGCCCGGGGGAGCGTGCTGGTCTGGAACGGGAGCCTCTGGCACGGCGGTGGCGCCAACACCACGGACCGGCGGCGCATCGGGTTGGCGTGCAACTACTGCGCCGGCTACATCCGCCAGCAGGAGAACCAGCAGCTCGGCATCCCCCGCGACGTCGCCCGGAGGTTCGACGAGCGGCTCCAACGCCTGTGCGGCTACGGCATCTACAACGGACTCATCGGCCACATCGACAAGCGCGACCCGATCGAGCTATTGCGAGAGGCCGATGGCGCCGAGATGGTCTGGGACCACATCTGACCCGCGAACTGGTTGTAGCTGTGCGGCGTATGACCGGATGCCTACAACCAGAACGAGACGAGACGGCTTCCGTCCGTCAGCCCCCGGCCGCCGCCGCGATCACCCGCTCGGCCAGCTCGGGCCGGCAGATCAGCAGGTCGGGGAGGTAAGGGTCGGGGCGGTTGTACACGAGGGGCGACCCGTCCAGGCGCGACGCGTGCAGGCCCGCGGCCCGGGCCACGGCCACCGGGGCCGCCGAGTCCCACTCGTGCTGGCCCCCGTTGTGGGGATAGACCTCCGCCTCGCCCAGGGCCACGGCCATGGCCTTCGCTCCGGCCGATCCGAGCGTGACCAGCTGGCCGCCGAGCGCCTCGGCGATCAGGGCTGCCTCGGCGGGGGGTCGGCTGCGGCTCACGACCACCCGCACGGGCCCGGCCCACGGACCGGGCGGAGGGGGCGGCGTCGCGGTCGACAGGGTCAGGCCCCGGGCCGGCAGGGCGACCGCCCCGGCGACCGGGTCGCCGCCGGCGACCAGCGCAACGTGCACGGCCCAGTCGGTCCGGGGGACCTCGCTGAACTCGCGGGTGCCGTCGAGGGGATCGACGATCCAGACACGCTCGGCGGACAGCCGGGCCGGATCAGCCGCCGCCTCCTCGGACAGCACGGCGTCGCCCGGCCGCAGCTCTGCGAGCCGGCGCGTCAGCTGCTCGTGGGCGGCCCGATCGCCCTCGGCCCCCAGCGCCTTGCCACCCACGCCCTGCGCCGT
>DATFVX010000063.1:0-11800 GCA_035259985.1 Acidimicrobiales bacterium
CGAGACGGAGACCCTGCGAGGGCGACCGTGGGCCCAGGCAAGAACGCCGAGATCCCCAGCATCCTCACGACCTCTTCACGGCCGCTTCACTTCTCGGCCCGATCCTCGCTGGCATGCACACCAACGAAGCAACCTTGGCACCTGCCACTCGAGGGCCGGGTGGTGGCGCGATGCTGCGCCGGCTCGTGACCTGGAGCTACGACCGCCGCCGGCGCGTCGTGGCGCTGTGGGTGGCGGCGCTCGTGACCGCCACCATCCTCGCCGGCGTGGCCGGCGGCGACAGCGAGACCGACTTCACCGTCCCCGGCAGCGATTCGGCCCAGGCGGTCGCGCTGCTCCAGGACCGGTTCCCGGAGTTCGCCGGGGGCACCGTCGACCTGGTCTATGCGTCCGACGCCGGCGTCACCGGCCCCGACGTGACCCGGAGGGTCGACCGACTCGCCGCCGACCTCGCCGATGCGCCGAATGTCGTTGCGGCCCAGCCCGGTCCGGTTTCGCCCGACGGATCGACCGGCGTCGTGCAGGTCCGCTTCGACACGCCGGGCGACCGGCTGCCGACGACGTCGGTCGAACGGGTCATGGACCTCGCCGGCGAAGCCGAGGGCCACGGCCTGCGCGTGGAGCTCGGCGGCTATCCGATAGAGAGGGTCGAGCGGCAGGAGGCGGGCTCCGAGTCGGTCGGTCTGCTGGCCGCCCTCGTCATCCTGCTCGTGGCGTTCGGCTCGGCCCTGGCCGCCGGCCTGCCACTGCTGATCGCCGGGTTCGGCCTCGGGGTGGCGCTGGGCGGCGTGTGGCTGACGGCGAATGTGCTCGACGTGCCCGACTTCGGTGCCCAGATCGCCACCATGATCGGGATCGGCGTCGGCATCGACTACGCCCTGTTCATCGTGACCCGCTACCGGTCGGCGCTCGCCGAGGGGCGGGAGCCCCGAGACGCAGTGCTGCTCGCCGGCGGCACGGCGGGCCGGGCGGTCGTCTTCGCAGGCTCGACCGTGGTGGTGTCGATCTTCGGCCTGGTGCTGATGGGCCGGGATTACCTGTGGGGCGTCGCCGTGGCCACGTCCCTGGCGGTCACCGTGGTGGTGCTGGCGTCGGTCACGCTGCTGCCCGCCCTGCTCGGATTCGCCGGCCGCACCATCGACCGGTTCCGCCTGCCGTGGTTCCGCCACGACGTCGACGGGCGCCGCACGCTGTCGTGGCGGTGGAGCCGGACGATGCAGCGGCGACCGCTCGCGGCCGGCCTCGCGGCCCTCGTCGTGCTGCTGGTGCTCGCCGCTCCGGCGACCGGCATGCGCTTCGGCATGCCCGACGCCGGGAACGGCCCCACCGAGCTGACCAGCCGCCGGGCGTACGACCTCATGAGCGATGCCTTCGGGCCCGGTGCCAACGGACCGTTCCTCGTTGCGGTCGATCTGTCCGGTGCGGGCGGAACGGCGGCCGCCTCCGACACCGTCGAGCGGGTGGCGGCCGACCTCGCCGCCACCGACGGCGTCGCGAGGGTCGTCCCGCCCGTGGTGAACGAGCGCGGCGACGCTGCGGTCATCTCGGTCGTGCCGACCACTGGACCGCAGGACGAGGCCACCGTGGACCTCGTGCACACGCTGCGCGACGCCGTCATCCCGGCCGCGGTTGCCGGCACGGGCGTCGAGGCGTCGGTGGGCGGCACGACCGCGACCTTCATCGACGACAGCGAGCAGACGGCCAGCCGGCTGCCGCTGTTCATCGGTGGCGTGGTCCTGCTCTCGTTCGTCCTGCTCATGTCGGTGTTCCGCTCGCTCGCCGTGGCCGTCAAGGCGGCGATCATGAACATCCTGTCGATCGCAGCCGCCTACGGCGTGATGACACTCGCCGCCAACGCCGGCTGGCTCGGAGGCCTCGTCGGGATCGAGGAGCCGACGCCGGTCCCCGCATGGCTGCCCATGATGATGTTCGCCATCCTGTTCGGGCTGTCGATGGACTACGAGGTGTTCCTGCTGTCCCGGGTGCGTGAGGAGTACCTCCGCACCGGCGACAACCGGCGGGCCGTCGCCGACGGGCTGGCCAACACGGCCCGGGTCATCACGGCCGCCGCGGCGATCATGGTCACGGTGTTCGGCGCCTTCGTCATGGAGGACGCCGTGTTCCTCAAGCTGGCCGGCCTCGGCCTGGCGGCGGCGGTGTTCGTCGACGCCACCGTGGTCCGGATGGTCCTGGTGCCGGCCACGATGGAGCTGCTCGGCGACCGCAACTGGTGGCTCCCCCGCTGGCTCGACCGGCTTCTGCCCGCCATCGACGTCGAGGGCCGCGAGGCCGTGGCCCCGGTCCCCATCCCCGCCCCGGCGGCGGCCGCACCCGGGCGAGGGACCGACGACGCCGAGCCCTCCCGGGTGCCCGTCGGCTGACGGCCACGGCGTCCCCCGACCCGACCCCGGGCGCCGTGCCTTCCGGCCGGCGCCCGGGGCACACGCGGGGATACTGGGCGTCGTGTCGGCGCAGCCGGATCTCGCATGGTGGGTGCTCCACGTGGACTTGGACGAGTTCCTTGCCGCGGTCGAGGTAGCGCGCCGCCCCGAGTTGCGGGGGAAGCCCGTGGTCGTGGGCGGTCGGGGCGACCCGACCGAGCGGGCGGTGGTGGCCACGGCGTCGTACGCGGCTCGAGAGTTCGGTATCCGGTCGGGCATGCCGTTGCGCACGGCGGCGCGGCGGTGCCCGGATGCGGTGTTCCTGCCGTCCGACCCGCCCGCCTACGAGGCGGTGTCCGAGCAGGTCATGGCCACGCTGCGGCGGTTGCCGGTCGTGGTCGAGGTGCTCGGATGGGACGAGGCCTTCATGGGGGCCCACACCGGCGACCCCGAGGCCCTGGCCGCGGACGTGCAGCGAGCGGTGAAGGAGGCGACGGGGCTGGTGTGCTCCGTGGGAATCGGCGACAACCGCCTGCGGGCCAAGCTGGCCACGGGGTTCGCCAAGCCGGCCGGCGTGTACCGGCTCACCCGCGAGAACTGGATGCGGGTCATGGCGGAGCGGCCGCCGGAGGCGCTGTGGGGCATCGGCGCCAAGACCGCGAAGAAGCTCGCCGCCGCCGGGATCACCAGCGTCTACCAGCTGGCCGCCAGCGATACGGCCGAGCTGGCGCGCCGCTTCGGTCCCACCATGGGCCCGTGGTACCGGGCGCTGGCGCTGGGCGCCGGCGGCACCGACGTGTCCGCCGACGAGTACGTGCCGCGGTCACGCAGCCGCGAGACCACGTTCCAGCGGAACATCACCGACCGCCCCGAGCTCGAGACGCACTTGGTCGCGCTGGCCCAGCGCGTCGCCGCGGACGTCGCCGGCGAGGGGCGGCCGGTCGCCAGGGTCGGCGTCAAGGTCCGCTTCGCGCCCTTCTTCACCCACACCCGCAGCGTCACGCTGCCGACACCCACCCACGACGCCGGCGAGATCACGACGGCGGCACTGGGCCTGCTCGACAAGTTCGAGTCTGGCCGGCCCGTGCGGCTCCTGGGGGTGCGAGCCGAGTTCGACCATGCCCGGTGAGCCACCCGTGGCGAGAAGACGAGGCGGATACCGTGGCGGGCGATGTGCGGCCGCTACACGTCCACGACGCCCCGCGACCAGCTCGGCAAGCTGTTCGAGGCGCTGGTCACCGACCGCGAGCGCGACGCCTCGTACAACGTGTCACCCACCTCCGACGTCTACGTCGTCCTCGACGACGGTGAGACGCGCAAGGTCGACATGTTGCGCTGGGGATTCGTGCCGTCCTGGTCGAAGGACCTCAAGATCGGCAACCGCATGATCAATGCCCGCGCCGAGTCGGTGCCCACCTCGGGCGCCTACAAGTCCGCGTTCAAGCGTCGGCGGGCAATCATTCCCGCCGACGGGTTCTACGAGTGGAAGAAGCTCGCTGGCGGGAAGCGCAAGCAGCCGTACTACCTGGAGCGCAGCGACGGCGACCCGATCGCTCTCGCGGGCCTGTGGGAGGAGTGGCGGGGCCCGGACCGCAGGGGCGAGCCGCTTCGCACGTGCATCATCATCACGACGACGCCGAACGAGACGATGGCCCCGATCCACGACCGCATGCCGGTGATCCTCCCCAGGTCGGCGTGGGACGCGTGGCTCGACCCGACCAACGACGACACCGAAGCCCTCGCCAAGCTGCTCGTTCCCGCGCCGCCCGATCTGCTGGTGGCCCGGGCCGTGTCCACGGCGGTGAACAGCACCCGCAACGATGGGCCCGACCTGATCGAACCGGCCGACGCGTCCGACTAGTGGGCGCTCGCGGAAGTTCCGTGGATGTATCGCCGTGGCAGATTTGTCGCTGGCGAGGACGCAGGAGGAAGGCGCAGCCGTAGCTGCGGCGACGACGAGGACGATGTCCAGCGGCGAATCTGGTCGGCGAGACGCCACGATGACTTCCGCGAGGGTCCACTAGCGGGCGGATCGCCCACTAGGTTCCTCTCATGCCGGTGCGCCGAGCTCCTTGGCCTTGGCGCCCGCGTCGATGCCGTGCAGCCGGGCGAGGTTGCCGCCGAGGATCTTGCGCTTGGCCTGCTCGGTGAGCGGCGGGTAGCCCCGTTCCTCGACGATGTCCTGGGGGAGCTCGAAGTTCCAGAACTCCTCGAGCGCCCACTGGGGATGCCAGATCGGCGACTCGCCGCCGTAGATGATCTTGTCCTCCCCGCACCACCACATCATCTTGCCGAGTGTCTCGGCGAACACCCGAGGCTGGCGGGCGATGAAGTTCACCGTGGCAGCGATCGACGCGTAGAGGTTCGGGAACCGCACGATCTGCCACAGGACCTCGTCGAGCCAGGGCAGCCCGACGTGGAAGATGACGAAGTTGATGTCGGGGAAGTTGGCCGCCGCCCCGTCCATGTCGAAGGTCCGCGTGTGCTCGACTGGCTGCGGCCCGAGCGGCACGCCCTTGTGCACGCCGATCAGGTTGACGCCGAGCTCCTGGGCCTTCTCGAACACCGGGAACGCGACCCGTGGGTCGTCCATCCGCCACGGGAACGGCTGCCCGTAGTCGTAGCGGACGTTGTAGAACTTGAACGCCTTGGCGCCGTGCTCCTTGACCTGTACCTCCATCAGGTCGAGCGCCCGCTTGCCCTCGAGCGGGTTCACCGACCCCCAGAACACGGCCCGGTCCGGGTGCTGGCGGGCCATCTCGGCGCACTTCTCCCATGGGGACAGGCCGTCGCGGAACAGGTCGGTGAGCGGCAGCGGCTGGGCGACGATCATGTCGGTGTCCGAGGCCTCGATGACCATGTCGTAGATCTCGTCCACCGACCATTCGCGGAAGAACTCGTCGCGGGACAGCACCGGCTCGCCCTGGCGGGTGAGCAGGGTGTGGAAGGCGTAGAGGTGCTCGTCGAAGAGCTCGCCCGGGGGCCCGATCGCGTTGCGCTTGTCGAAGTTGAAGATGTGGCAGACCGAGTCGAAGACGAAGGCGGGCACGGCGCGCTGGCGCGCCGCCGCGGTCTCGGCGGTGTCGGAGGTCGTCATGATCGATCACTCTCCTTCGGCGGAACGGGCGAGGCGGCCCTCGCGGTAGGGGATCAGCTGTTCGAGCGGCATCGAGAGCTCGGCGCGGGCCTTCGGCGACAGCCGATCGGTGGTCCACACCGGGTCCCACACGACGTTCACCTCGACGTCCTCGACGCCGCGAAGCTGCCGTAGGCGCTCGGGGATCGTGGCCGACAGCGAGGCGACGAACGGGCACCAGCCGGTCGTCAGCACGAGGTCGACGCGGACACTGGAACCCTCGATCCGGACGTCCTCGACGAGTCCCATGTCGACGACGCTGAGGCCGCGCTCGGCGCAGCACGGGTCGTACACGTCGCCCAGGGCGTCGATGATCGTGGCCTCGTCCGGTCGGGCATCGGCGGGCAAGGCGTCACCTCCTCGGGGTGTGGCGGTCGGGGTCGATGGCGATGCGAAGGCCGGTGGTGGGCGTGGCTCGCGCCGGGTCGGCGGGAAGTGACCGGCTCGCACGCAACCCCCACTCGTGGTCGAGGTACGAGCCGCCGCGCACGGCGCGCCAGCCCTCGACGGGCGGGTCGGCGACCCACTCCCACACGTTTCCGGCGAGCTGCTCGGCCCCGCACGGGCTCGCGCCCGAGCGGTGCGACGTGACCGGCGCGGTCCGGCCGACGCCGGCCTCGGCACACGCGCAGCGGTCGGGATCAAAGACATGGCCCCAGGGCCACGGCCGGCCATCGTGGCCGCGGGCCGCCGCCTCCCATTCGCCGCCGGTGGGCAACCGCACCGGGCGCGCCAGTTCCGCCGCCGCCCACGCGCAGAACGCCTCGGCCTCGGCGAAGGTGAGGCCCGTCGCCGGGTGGTCGGCGAGTTGCGGATCGCGGGCCCGACGGGCGGCTTGGACCGCGACGGGCTCGCCGGTGGCGTCGACGAACGCCCGCAGCTGCGCGTTGGTGACCGGGTAGCGCCCCACCAGCACCGCGCCGACCTCCACCGCGCACTCCTCGCCAGGCTCGCCGAGGCGGTACCGGCCGGCGGCGACCCCGACCACGTCGTCCAGGTCGGGCAGGCGTCCAGTTCCGCTGGAAAAGGCGGCTACCGCCAACTCGCCCCCCTGAGGTCTCGTCGGGCCACCAGTGACGGTACCCGGCATGGGTGGCAGGTGCCGGGCGGCTGGCTTGCCTTACCCCGCCGGCTGAGCGGGCGCCGCGGCGTCCGCTCGTCCGCACCGTGTGATCTCGGCGGCCCCTACCTCCAGGTGAACGCCGAAGCGCGAGGTCCAGCGACAAATTGCGGGCGGAGCGTCGGAATCGCCGACCGCAGACTGCGGCTCGACCGTCCTTGTCGTTGCACCATCCCCGTCGCCGCAAGCGGCGAGGCCGAGTGCAGCGACGACGGCGACCGGTGCCGCCCAGCGCAGTGCCCGCCTACCGAGATGCGACACGTCGTGTCCTCCTCGCCACCCGACGGTGTGACGATCGCGTTGGGCACGGCCGAGAACCGCTTCACGTGACACAGCCGGTACGTGTCCTTTGTCACGGCCCACTGTGACGCCGCCTCCGGCCTACCGGATACAGATGTCGCCGATGGGACCAGAGGTGGCGGCCGTCTTGGGCCGCGCCGTCCTCGTGCTCTACCCTCTCCGGTCCGGACGGACAGCCCTGGCGGGAGGACACTGGAACCATGAATCGAATCATCAAGCGCGGCCTCGTCGCGGCAACGCTCACGAGTGGCGCACTGGTCGCGGCTCTAGCGTCGCCGGCGTTCGCCTCGCCGCCCGAGTTCCCACACGGCGTTGGCGTTTGCATGTCCCAGGTCGCCATCGCGCCCGAGCTGCTAGGCGCCGAACGCCTGGGCGACGTAATGAGAGAGTTCGCGGGCAAGGGCTCACCCGGCAGCGACGTGAAGCTGCTGCATGACGATTTTCGGGGCGACGGGCCAGGCGGTTGCGGCGCCCCCCCGGGACCACGCCACCTGGGCTAGCTCACACCCGCCATCTCCGCAGCCGTTTGACGGGTCGGTCGTGGCGTCGGGAGTAGACGCGGGCGCCGTGCTGCGCCACGCGACACATTCTGATCTCGATTCGATTGCGGAGGTGATGCGGGCGTCGGTTCTGGAGCTCTTTCCGCGGTTCTACGACGAGCGCCAAACAGCAAGCGCTGCCGTACACATCGCGCACGTCGATCCGATCCTGATCGCTGACGGCACATACTTCGTTCACGATGCCGACGGCGACATCGTGGCGTGCGGAGGCTGGAGCCGGCGGGGACGCCTCTACACCGGTGGCCACGATCAGGACGGTGACGCCCGCCTCCTCGACCCGGTCAACGACGCCGCCCACATTCGGGCCATGTTCGTGCGGCCCGATTGGACGCGCCGTGGGCTCGGCCGGGCGATCCTCCAAGCTGGCCACGACGCGGCCAGGTCACAAGGTTTTCACCGCCTCGACCTCGCAGCGACGCTTCCCGGCGCGGCGTTGTACCGCGCCTTCGGCTTCCGCGAGGTCGAACCCATCGTCGTCACGATGCCCGATGGCGTGACCATCGAGGGGTTCGCGATGGAGCGCCCAATCGACCCTGCCTGAAGCACTGGACGCCAAGCCAGGTTTTCTGCCGCTCAGCGTGGGTCACCTCGCGGCCCATACCTCGACGGTGGTGATCGGCGAGAGGCCCGGCGGCGCCGGCCAGTACGAGTCGTAAGGTCACGATCGCGGACGCCCGAGGTCCCACACGGAGGGACAGCCATGAACGCAACCCAGCCATCCGACGACGCCGCCAGGGATCGGGGGGTCCTTCGTCAGCTCGCCGAGCTCGCGGAGAGTCAGCACTGGGTCCATCACGTCGCCGATCTCGACACCGGCGAGGTGTCGACCACGCCGCTGGACCGGCCCGTCGTCCCGCTGTCCCGGGCGGAGCGTCTCGCCCGGTCGGGTCGGTGGCACGACCTGCCGGTGATCTGGACGACGTCGCACCGGCTCTCACCGCGCAGCCCGTACCAGACATCGCCGTTGGGCTGGATGAGCCTGTATGACGTCGGCATCAACATGCCAGACGGCGAGGACCTCGCGTGGTGGTCGGTCCGCGAGGACCTCCAACCCACCGACGACCTGCCTGGTCTGCGGGCGGTGTTCGAGGGCTTGCCGCAACAGCGCACGGTGGTCACCATCCGCCTCTCCGGCACGTCCTGGGGCAGCCAGCCCGGGCAGGTCAAGGTGCAGGCATTCACGGGTGGTGGGCCGGAGTCACCGACGGTCCGGGCTCCGATCCCAGCGACGTTCGACGACCACATGATCGACGTCACGTTCACCCCGGGACCGGCTATGCACGTCGAGGTGTTCGTCTCCCTCGAGCCGGGCATCCATCTGGCGGCGTTCCGGTCGATCACCGTCGCTGCGCAGCCGATCCTCGCGCCGCCCGTGTTCGCCCAGGGGTGACGCCCACCACCCGATTCGAGTTCGAAGGCGAGCGAAGTGGGATTCAGCCCGTTGAATGCCTCTGGACGTACCTGACTCTTTCCCATATGTCAGGTGTCCCGAACGCCGGCTCGGATACCCACGGCGACCAGCCAGCGACGGACCGAGCGGGGGCTGCGCAGGATGACGACCTCGGCCCGTGGTGCGAGATCAGAGACTGCGCGCAGCAGGCGCGGGCGACTCTGGCGCCGCCAGCGCACCGTCCAGTCCCAGAAGTCACGCCGCTCTGGGCCGCGTCGCCAGGCGCGCCACGCGCAGAGCCACAACGGCATGTCGAGCACGACAACGGTGTCGGCTCGGCGAATCCGGGGCTCAATGTGGTCGTAAGGCCCGAGGTCGCCATCAATGATCCAGCAAGCCCGTTCAGCGACGATCGACTGCTGCCGGGCCCAGTCTTCGGCCGGTAGCGGCTTCAGGTCGTCGCTCCAGAATTCCTTGTCGAGTTCGATGACAGGGAGCCCGGCCGTGATCCCGAGCTCGTGGGCCAGGGCGGACTTGCCAGCAGCGCCCCTCCCGAGGATGACCACCCGGTCCACGTGCCCAGCCTGTCAGGAGGCAACCTCCGTATCCCATACCGCCGCGCACGTGACAACGAAAGACACACCGATCCCCGCCGCTCAGTTGAGCTCCCTGCGCGGCCGGCGATCTGCGGCCCCGACCACTTCGGCGCAGCGGCCGGCCGCGGACTGACCGACACGGCCTCATCCGGCATGTACATCAGCACCGAACTCACCGACATGAAGACACGATTCCTCGCCCGGATCGCGGCTTTCGTGACCGCGGCCGCTGCCATGGCGATGTTCCTGGCGCCGACCACTAGTAGCGAGGTGAACGCCACCCCCCAAACGGACGGGGTGTACCTCGCTGCCATCGATTAGGACGGCTCCGAGTCGTCGAGGGGCGGTAGTCGGCCCCCGGCGCGAAGCTGCGGGCCGGGCTCGTGGGAACTACTCGCGACAACCACTCACACGCCGCTGAGAGCGCCTGACCAGAACGGGCCGCCGCCAGCATCTTCCCTGGTCAGCGGCCCTTTCTAGCTGGTCTGGGAGGGCCTCGGCCAGAATCGTCAAGTCCCTGGTCAGAACCGGTGAACTGTCGCCTCGTGTCGGTGAGTTGTGCGGGGCGATGGGTCACAACGTGGGTCAGGTGGCGCCACGGCGGCGATCTCGCCACGCTTCAATGTCGGAGCGAAGCCACAGCAGGCAACGGCCGCCTCGAGATGACCACACGGGCGCCGGGAAGTCCCCGTGACGGCGCCGGTAGGTTGCCACGCTCGTCGCGCTGCCGAGGCCGAGCAGCTCTGCAACGTCGGCGGTCTCAGCGAGGTCATCGAGATCCACGGTTCGACCCATCCTGCCGAGCGTAGTTGCGCTACCTCGACAACCCTGGCAGCGTGTCGAGATACCACAACACAGCGGCCCCGGCGGTGCGCGAACACCCCGGGGCCAGGACACCGAGGAGGCCCTCGATGCCAGACCCGAGCGTACGTGACCTACTGCTTGCCGATCTCGATGAGCTCGTGGCGGCGATCGGGCGCAGCCTAGACGCGGTCCAGGCGATCACCGACAGCTCGAGCCCGACCGGGCGCAGTCGTGTCGGGTCGCGGTCAGCATGACCCGCGTCGGGGTGGACGAGATTCAGCTGCGGGCTCACGCCCAGTCGGTCTGATCCGACACCCCGCGTCATGCCGCCCTCAGCCCTCAGGGTCGGGGGCGGTTGCGCGTTCCTGACCGGGGACGCCTCGTCAGGAGGGGAATCCCGTCAGTAGGGCCGTGACGATGTCGGTCCGGTTGTTCGTCTTGACGGGGATACCGTCAGCTCCCGCAACCCCCGCAGTGCCGACAAGCAGGCCGCCCGCCAGTCCGATGGTTGCCAGCGCCCGGGTCAGTCGTCGCTTGATCATGGCCGGTGTTCGGCGCCACCAGGGCGGCCGGATGATCCGCGCCTGGTCCTCGCACCGAAGTAGCGGCGGCGGCAGGTCGCCGCCGCGAAAGGAGCCGAAGATGCTCACGCGAGCCTGTCTGTTCTCGGCTGGTTTGCTGGCCGCCGCTACCACCGCCGTGCTGGTCGGGGGATCCGCCGTGGTCCAGGCCGGCATCACCTTCAACTTCATCGACTGAGGAGGAGCCGACATGTTCACACGCGCACGTCTGATCTGTGCTGGCCTGCTGGCCGCCGCTACCACCGCGGCCGTGGTCGGAACGCCGGCCATCCTCGCTGGCATCACTGCGTTCCCGGTCGACTAGGTCGCGCACCCTGAGATGAACACCGCCCTCGGCCTACGGGTCGCGGGCGGTTACGCGTCCACCGACGCCAGCGGTGCCGGTGTGGCACCCTGGTCCTGTCGTGCGGCCGAGCTCCCCCCTCGGCTCGACCGTGCCGGCCCCCCGGGTGTCTGGAGGAGGCTCCCGGGGGGCCGGCCCGCGCTCCGGCTTCGGGTGCGCAAGGTAGGAGTCGGGTCCCAGGCGGTGGGCTGCTTGCCTGGGAGCCGGCCGCCGGCCGGACCCAGGCGGGGGTGTCCGGCCGCGTGGAGGGTTGAGGCACCCGCGCAGTCAGGTCGCCAGACTCGAGGTCAACGCCTGGTCATCGCAGCGCGAGTGCCTCGCCCTTCCGGAGCCCGAGGCGGAGCACGACCAGTGCAAGGGCCACGAGACGATGCCCGATGGCAGCGTCGATCACGTGGCGAGCCCGCTGGGCGGTCAGGTCATCATCGAGCTTGGTGCCCGACGACTTGGGCCCGTCGACCAGGGCGGCGACGTTGCGCACGACGAGCCCGTTCTGCTCGGCCCATCGCAGCGCCCGGCGGAGCACGGCACGGGCGTACTGGCGGGTGCGGGGACTGACCGGCTTCACGGTCGTGGTGACGGGGCGCCC
>DATFVX010000064.1:0-8872 GCA_035259985.1 Acidimicrobiales bacterium
CGCCCGCCGGTGGCGGTCGCGACGCGGTCGCGGGGCCGCGGCGATGGGGTGGGCTCGCCCGCCGCGGCGCCGCCCAGGTCCCGCCGACCGCCGCGTCGGACGCCTGGCGGGCGGCGGCGAGGGCCCGGCGCCAGGACGACCCCGGGGGCGCTGACGGCAGCGACGGCGGCAGCCGTCGCGACGCGGCCTGGGCGCCCGAGGAGTGGATCGACGAGGGCGAGCTGCGCGACGAGGCCACCGGGGCCGTGGAGCGCAGCCGCGAGCGGGGTCCGGGGGGAACGGCCGGTCGATCGCGCCGTGGCCAGGCGTCGCCGGCGGGGGGGCCCGCCGGCGGTTCCACGGGCCGGGCGGGTCGCCCGACCGCACCCCGGCGCAGAACCGCGGCCAACGGCGCCGCCAGCGGCGCGGCTAGCCGGGGCGAGACCGGTGCCGCTAGCGGTGGCGAGGCCACAAAGCCGACGCCGGGCGACGACGACCTCCGTCGGGCCGTCCCGGCGAGCCGCCTGCCGCGCCTCGAGGCCCGCATGCGGGAGGCCAACGAGGCGTTCAGGCGGGAGCGGTTCGAGGAGGCGCGGCGCATCCTGCGCCCCGTCGCCGATCAGGCACCCCGCGCCGCCTCCGTCCGTGAGCTGTACGGGCTGAGCCTCTACCGCCTGGGCCGCTGGTCGCAGGCGGCGAAGGAGCTCGAGGCCTACCGCTCGCTGACGGGCAGCACCGAACAGAACCCCGTCCTCGCGGACAGCTACCGGGCGCTCGGACGGTACGCCGAGGTCGAGGAGCTGTGGGACGAGCTGCGCGCCGCCAGTCCCCGGCCCGAGCTCGTGGCCGAGGGGCGGATCGTGGCCTCGGGCGCCCTGGCCGATCAGGGCAGGCTCGACGAGGCCATCAAGCTGCTGGCGTCGTCGGCGAACCGTCCCACCCGCAAGCCCCGCCTGCACCACCTCCGCATGGCCTATGCGCTTGCCGATCTCTACGAGCGGGCGGGGGACCTGCCCCGCGCCCGGGAGTTGTTCGCCCGCGTCGCGGCCAGCGACCCCGACTTCGTCGACGTCGACACCCGGCTCCGCGCGCTCCGCTGATCTCGCTGCTGGATCTCGCCGCCGGGCCCCGCGTCCTCCGCTGATCGTCATCTACCCTGGTAACCCCGACAGCACCTGACCAGACCGCACGACAGATCGAGGAGACACCGCCGTGGACATCCAGAGCCTGCTGGGTGACGAGGCCGAGAGCCTGCTCAAGCACGAGTCCAAGGGCATCCCCGCCGAGGACCTCACCCTCCCCGGGCCCGACTACGTCGACCGCGTGTTCGTGCAGACAGACCGGTCGCCCCAGGTGCTGCGGAACCTGCAGTCGCTGTTCGGCCATGGCCGCCTGGCGGGCACCGGCTACGTGTCGATCCTCCCGGTCGACCAGGGCATCGAGCACTCCGGCGCCGCCAGCTTCGCCCCCAACCCGAAGTACTTCGACCCCAAGAACATCGTGGAGCTGGCGATCGAGGGTGGCTGCAACGCCGTCGCCACCACCTTCGGCGCCCTGGGGGCGGTCTCGCGGGCGTACGCCCACAAGATCCCGTTCATCGTGAAGATGAACCACAGCGAGCTGCTGACCTACCCCAACCGCTACGACCAGGTCATGTTCGGCTCGGTCGAGCAGGCGTTCGACCTGGGAGCCACGGGCGTGGGCGCCACGATCTACTTCGGGTCGGCGGAGGCGTCGCGCCAGCTCCAGGAGGTGAGTGAGGCCTTCGCGGAGGCCCACCGCCTGGGCATGTTCACCGTCCTGTGGTGCTACCTACGCAACTCGGCGTTCAAGCAGGGCGACGTCGACTACCACGTCGCGGCCGACCTCACCGGCCAGGCCAACCACATGGGCGTGACGATCGAGGCCGACATCATCAAGCAGAAGCTGCCGACCACCAACGGCGGCTTCCTGGCCCTCGAGAACTACGGCAGGACCAACAAGGCCGTGTACGAGTCCCTGACCACCGACCACCCCATCGACCTGTGCCGCTGGCAGGTGGTCAACAACTACATGGGCCGCATCGGCCTCATCAACAGCGGCGGGGAGTCCAAGGGGGCGTCCGACCTGGCCGACGCCGTACGCACCGCGGTCATCAACAAGCGGGCCGGTGGCATCGGCCTGATATCGGGACGCAAGGCGTTCCAGCGGCCAACGGCCGAGGGCGTCGACCTCCTCAATGCCATCCAGGACGTCTATCTCGACGAGTCGATCACCGTCGCCTGAGCCGCCCACAGCGCCGAACACCTCTGGGCTAACCACGCTCCGCGGCGTATTCTCTCCTGAGTACCGGGGTAGCTGGGGATCTGTGGCCGCGCGCAGAGCGTGACGAGATCGGCGCCCAGGGCACGATTCGCCACGTTTCGAAGTCGCGGCGATAGGGTCATAACAAAGGAACCACGTTGAAGGGGGGCGGGTTTGTCCGAGACGACACAACGCCCAAGAGCACCTGAAGTGATCGACCGGGTCGTCATCCGGTTTGCGGGCGACTCGGGTGACGGAATGCAGCTCACCGGTGACCGCTTCACCAACTCGAGCGCCTTGTACGGCAACGACTTGGCAACGTTGCCCGACTTCCCGGCCGAGATCCGGGCACCCGCCGGCACTCTCGCCGGCGTGTCGGCCTTCCAGGTCCACATCTCCGACCACGACATCACGACGCCGGGCGACGCCCCCAACGTGCTGGTCGCCATGAACCCGGCTGCGCTGCACAGCCAGCTCGACCGCGTGGCGCCGGGCGCCACGATCATCCTCAACGAGGATGCATTCGACGAGCGCCACCTCACCAAGGCCGGCTACGACGCCGACCCGCGGCGCGACGGCGCCCTCGACGGGTACACCGTCTACGAGGTGCCGATGACCTCGCTCACGAAGGGCGCGGTGACGCCCCTCGGCGTCAAGCCTCGCGACGCCGAACGCTCCAAGAACTTCTTCGCGCTGGGCCTGATCTCCTGGATGTACACGCGGCCGGTCGAGCCGACCCTGGAGTGGATCCAGCGTCGTTTCGTGGCGCGACCCGACGTCGCAGAGGCGAACACCGCGGCCTTCAAGGCGGGCCACGCCTTCGGCGAGACCGCCGAGCTGTTCGACCATCCCTACGAGGTCCATCCCGCCACGCTGCCGGCCGGCATGTACACCAACATCACCGGCAACACGGCGCTGGCATGGGGCCTGATCGCGGCCAGCCAGCTCTCGGGGATGCCGCTGTTCCTGGGGTCGTATCCCATCACCCCCGCCTCCGACATCCTCCACGAGCTCTCGAAGCACAAGAACTTCGGCGTCCGCACGCTGCAGGCCGAGGACGAGATCGCTGGCATCGGTGCCGCCGTCGGCGCCGCCTACGGCGGCCACCTCGGCGCCACCACCACCAGCGGACCGGGTATGGCGCTCAAGGCCGAGACCATGGGTCTCGCGGTCAACCTCGAGCTGCCGATCATCGTGATCGACATCCAGCGTGGTGGTCCCTCGACGGGCCTGCCGACGAAGACCGAGCAGGCCGACCTGCTGATGGCGTACTACGGACGTCACGGCGAGGCCCCGCTGCCGATCCTCGCCCCTCGCAACCCGGGCCACTGCTTCGAGGTGGCCATCGAGGCCGCCCGCATCGCCCTCACGTGGCGGACGCCGGTGATCCTGCTCTCGGACGGGTACCTGGCCAACGGCTCCGAGCCGTGGCGCCTGCCCGACGTGGACAGCCTGCCCGACCTCAGTCCCACGTTTGCCACCGCGCCCAACCACGTCAACGCCGACGGCGAGCCGGAGTTCTGGCCCTACCTGCGCGACCCGGAGACGCTGGCGCGGGCGTGGGCCCTGCCGGGCACGCCCGACCTCATGCACCGGATCGGTGGCCTCGAGAAGGAGGAGGGCACCGGCAACGTCAGCTACGACCCGGTGAACCACGAGGAAATGGTCCGCATCCGGGCCGAGAAGGTGGCGCGCATCGCCGAGTCCATCCCCGACGTGGAGGTCACCGGCGACGTCGAGGACGCGGAGGTGCTGGTCGTGGGTTGGGGCTCGACCTGGGGCGCCATCGACGGTGCCGTCAGCCGGGCCCGTCGGGCCGGCCACCGGGTGGCCCACGCCCACCTCGTGCACCTCAACCCGTTCCCGCGCAACCTGGGCGACGTCCTGCGCCGCTACCCGCGGGTCCTGGTGCCCGAGCTCAACCTGGGGCAGCTGGCCCACCAGCTGCGGGCCGAGTTCCTCGTCGACGCCCGGACCGTCTCCAAGGTGCGGGGGTTGCCGTTCACGGCGGCGGAGCTGGAGCAGGCGATCGTCGACCACCTCAAGGAAGGTGCGTAGATGAGCGACACCACCATCCCGGTGACGACCCGGAAGGACTGGACCAGCGACCAGGAGGTCCGCTGGTGCCCGGGCTGCGGCGACTACTCGATCCTGGCAGCGGTCCAGCTGCTCATGCCCGACCTCGGCATCCGACGCGAGGACACCGTGTTCGTGTCGGGCATCGGCTGTGCCGCCCGCTTCCCGTACTACATGAACACCTACGGGATGCACACGATCCACGGGCGCGCCCCCGCCATCGCCACGGGGCTGGCCCTGGCCCGGCCCGACCTCCACGTGCTCGTGGTGTCGGGCGACGGGGACGCACTGTCGATCGGCGGCAACCACCTCATCCACGCGCTGCGCCGCAACGTGAACATCACCATCCTGCTGTTCAACAACCAGATCTACGGGCTCACCAAGGGCCAGTACTCGCCGACGAGCGAGGTGGGCAAGGTCACCAAGTCGACCCCGTTCGGGAGCCTCGACCATCCCTTCAACCCGGTGAGCGTGGCCATCGGCGCCGAGGCCTCGTTCGTGGCCCGCACCCACGACATGGACCGCCAGCACATGATGGAGGTGTTCCGGCGCGCGTTCGAGCATCGGGGCTCGTCGCTGGTCGAGATCTACCAGAACTGCAACGTCTTCAACGACGGGGCGTTCGCAGACGTCACCGCCAAGGAGCACCGTGCCGACATGCTGATCCCGCTGCGCCACGGCGAGCCGATCCGCTTCGGCGCGGACGGCGAACGGGGCGTCGTGATCGACACGCAGCACGGTGCCCATCTCGTCGACGTGGCCGACGTCGGCGAGGACGCCCTGCTGGTGCACGACGAGACCCGCGACGACCCGAGCGTGGCGTTCATGCTGTCGCGCCTCGCCACCGGGCCGCACGAGCCGACGCCGATCGGCGTGTTCCGCGACGTGGTGCGCCCCGACTACGGCGAGGGCGTCAACCAGCAGATCGCCGCCGCCCAGGAGCAGCGGGGCCCCGGCGACCTTGGCGCGCTGCTCCGTTCGGGCGCCACCTGGAACGTCAACTGACGTTTTCCGGCGACAACTAGGGTCGGCGGAATGCCGCTGACCCTCCGCGTCTTCACAGAGCCCCAGCAGGGAGCGAGCTACGACGACCTGCTGGCCGTGGCCCGCGAGGCGGAGCGCCTCGACTTCGATGCGTTCTTCCGCTCCGACCACTTTCTGAGCATGGGGCCGGGCAGCGGTGAGCCGGGACCGACCGAGTCGTGGGTCACGCTGGCCGGCCTGGCGCGGGACACCACGCGCATCCGCCTCGGCACGATGGTCTCGTCCGCCACGTTCCGGCTCCCGGGTCCCCTGGCCATCGCGGTCGCCACGGTCGACGCCATGTCCGGTGGGCGGGTCGAGCTGGGCCTCGGCACCGGATGGTTCGACGACGAGCACCACGCCTACGGCATCCCGTTCCCCGGCATGCGCGAGCGCTTCGACCGGCTGGAGGAGCAGCTCGCCATCGTGACGGGCCTGTGGACCACGCCCGTGGGCGAGCGCTTCGACTTCCAGGGACGCCACTACCAGCTCGCGAATTCGCCGGCCCTGCCCAAGCCCGTCCAGCGGCCCCGGCCACCCGTGATCGTGGGCGGGCTCGGCAAGCGCCGGACCCCCGCGCTGGCCGCCCGCTTCGCCGACGAGTTCAACGTCGCCTTCGCCCCGCAGGGCGACTTCGCCGCGCTGGTGGCGGCGGTGACCGCCGCGTGCGAGCGGGTCGGACGCGACCCGGCCGGCATGACGTGGTCGACGGCGCAGGTCCTCTGCTGCGGCGAGGACGAGGAGGCGTACCGGCGCCGGGCGGCCGCGATCGGGCGCGAGCCCGACCAGCTGCGGGCCACCGGGGTGGCGGGCACCGTGGCCGAGGTGACCGACAAGCTCGCTGGCTTCGCCGACGCCGGCGCGCAGCGCGTCTACCTCCAGGTGCTCGACCTGTCGGACCTCGACCACCTGCGGCTCGTCGCCGCCGAGGTGGCCCCGGCGTTTGCTCGTTGAAACTGGTTGTAGCTACGCGGCATATGACCGCACAGCTACAACCAGAACGTGGGGGCCGGCCCGGTGGATCAGCCGTGCACCGTCGGGCCGGCGCGTTCGACGGTCATCCGCAGGAGCACCCGACGATCGCGCTCCATGACCGCGCGGTACTCGGCCCAGTCGGGGTGCTCCCCGCTGATCCTGCGGTAGTACTCGACCAGCGGCTCCATGGCGTCGGGCAGCGACACGATCTCGACGGGCCCCTCCACCTGCACCCAGTCGCCGAAGAATCGTTCGCTGAACGCGCACATGGCGGCGTACGGCAGGGCACGGAGGTGTCGCACCTTGTAAGCCGTCTCCCGGGTGGACACGACCACGCAGTCCTGTTCGTCGACGCCGGCCGTCACGGGGGACATCTGGGTAGTTCCGTCGGCCCGAGTGGTGGCGAGCACCGCACGATGGTTCTTGCGGATGAATTCGAGGGCACTGGCAACGTCCATGGCCGCAACTTCTAGCCCAGATCGCGGAACACCAGGCCCGTCCGGGGCTTGGGATGGAAGAACGTCGTCTTCGGGGGCATGCGCTCACCCCCGTGGGCGGTCGCCTCGATCTGGGCCACGCTGGCGGGCCGGACGAGCACCCCCGCCTGCGCCTGGCCGGTCGCAACCGCCCGCCGCACGTTGTCGGGTCCGTGCTGGAACGTGACCTCGTGGGCGGGCAGCGACGCCAGGGCCACGTCGAGGCGGGCGGAGTCAAGGTCGCGGGCGTCCGCCAGGGCATCGGGGCGGGGGCGGAGCAGGACCTCGCCGCTGGGCAGCACGGCGCACAGCGCACCGCCGTCGATCATGGCGGTGGTCACCGGCTCCCCGGCTGGTGGGGGGCCGACGGGCTCGAACCACGGATCGAGCGCCGCCACCAGATCGAGGCCGGCCGGGAGGCCGTTCAACAGGCGGTGGATGGCCCGCACGGTCAGCTCGTCCTCGACGAGCTCGACGACGAACGCCAGCGTCGCCGCCGCCCCTCCCGGCTGCCCCTCGGACCGCTCGCGCTCCGCCAGGTACGTGAGGGCGGTCTCGTAGCGGTGGTGGCCATCGGCGATGACGACGGGCTGGGCCGCCACGGCGGCGGCGATGGCGTCGCTCACGTCGGGCCGGTCGACGATCCACACGGTGTGGCGCACGCCCTCGTCGTCGACGACGTCGGCCACCGGGTCCGCCTCGACCGGTAGCAGGTCGGTCAGCCCCTTGGCCAGCGACAGCCCCCAGATCGCCGAGAGGTTCGCCCGGCACGCCCGGAGCAGCTCGAGCCGGTCGCTGCGGGCCTTCGGGGTCGTCTGCTCGTGGGGGAGGATGTCGGCCCCGGAGGGGCGCAGGTCGAGGGCGCCGATCACGCCGGTCGTGTGGCGGGGGACGCCGGCGTCGTCCGCGTAGGACATCCGGTAGACGGTGAACGTCGGCTGTCGGTCGCGCACGAGCACGCCTTCGGCCTGCCAGCGGGAGAACAGGCGGTCGGCCACCGTGTAGCGGTCCTCGCCGCCCTCGTCGACGGGGAGGTCGACGCGCACGGCGTTGAACGGGCTGCGGGCGGCGAGGCGGGCGCGCTCGCCGTCGTCGATCACGTCGTACGGCGGGCTGATCACGTCGCCGAGGTCCACGCGTGCGAGGTCGTAGCGGATGCCGGGAAACGGCCGGAAGAGGGGCACCGGCCCATCCTGGCAGACCGCCCACGGGCCGGCCCCAGCGGCGGTGCCCTTCGGAGCGCCCATCCGCTGGGCCTCTAACCTCCCAGCGATGGCATGGGACACGGGCGGGGTGGGCGGACGGGCATGACCTGGCTGCTCGACCTCGACGGCGTGGTGTGGCTCGCGGAGCAGCCCATCGCCGGCGCCGCCGACGCGGTGGCCCGGCTCCGGGCGGCCGGCGAACGGGTCGTGTTCGCCACCAACAACTCCTGGGCCCGCCTCGGCGACCAGGAGGCCAAGCTCGACGGGATGGGGATCCCGGCGTCCGGCGACGTGGTGACGTCGGCCATGGCGGCGGCGAACCTGATCGGGCCCGGCGACCGGGTGCTGGTGGCGGGCGGGCCGGGCGTCGTGGAGGCGGTGGCCGGGCGGGGCGCCGAGCCCGTGCGCGACGGCGATGCCGACGCGGTCATCGTGGGGTTCCACCGCGACTTCGACTTCGAGCGGCTGCGGCTCGCCATGACCGCCGTGCTCCATGGCGCCCGCCTGATCGCCACCAACGACGACGCCACGTACCCGACCCCGGACGGGCCCATACCGGGGGGCGGATCGCTGGCGGCGGCGGTGGCGTACGCGTCCGGAGCCACCGCCACGGTGGCCGGCAAGCCCCACCGCCCGATGGCCGATCTGGTCCGGGCGATCGCGGGCGGCGAGGGGACCGTCGTGGGCGACCGCCCCGAGACCGACGGCGCCTTCGCCACCGCGCTCGGCTACCGCTTCGCGCTCGTCCTGACCGGGGTGACGGCCGAGGCCGACCTGCCCGTCCACCCCGAACCGGCGATCGTCGCTCCGAGCCTGGCGGACCTGGTGACTCAGTACCGGCCGCCGAATCGGCGG
>DATFVX010000065.1:0-10548 GCA_035259985.1 Acidimicrobiales bacterium
CCCGCCTCGACCAGGGCGACCCGGCAGTCCGGATCCTCCGACAGCCGCGCGGCGAGCACCGCACCGGCCGACCCACCACCCACGACGACGAAGTCAAACTGCCCGGCCATGGCGGCCAACGTAGCCGTCGCCTGTCCGCCACGGTGGGCGTCCCGACCACGGCCGGGGCCTACGTCAGACCAGGTCGACGCGCAGGACCTCGGTCCGCTCGATGGCGGCGTCCCGGTCACCGCCCAGCGCGCGGCGCCGTTCGTCGTCCATGTAGGCGGCGAGCGCGTCCTCGGCCGGGAACTGGACGAGCTGCACCTCCAGGGGCTGGCCGCCCTCACCGGCCGTCCGCGCCCGCTCCAGGACCCGCCCGCCGTGGTCGGGCACGAACCGCAGCACCCGGTCCTCGTACGAGATGAGGTCCTCCCGTCGCCCCTCGCGGGCCCAGAGGAGGACGCAGAGGGTCACGGCCATCGCCCGCACCACGTCGTCATCGCCTCAGGATGGCGCATCGACCAGCGCGCGTCCGAGCTCGGCGACACCGCTCGCGCCCACCAGGGCCATGGTCCGGCGGACGTCGGCGTCGAGCAGTCCCAGGACGTGGTCGACGCCTCGCTCGCCCGCCGCACCCAGGCCATAGAGGTAGGCGCGGCCCGCCATGCATGCCCGGGCGCCCAGCGCGACCGCCTTGACGATGTCGCTCCCGCGGCGCACGCCGCCGTCACAGATGATCTCCAGCCCGGCGCCGACGGCGTCGGCCACCGGCGCCACCAGGTCCAGCGGTGCCGGTGCCGAGTCGAGCTGGCGGCCACCGTGGTTGGACAGGGCGATGGCCTCGACCCCGGCCTGGGCGGCGAGCCGGGCGTCGTCGACGGTCTGGATCCCCTTGACGACCAGCGGACCGTGCCACTCCGACCGCATCCACTCCACGTCGCGCCACGACAGGCCCGGATCGAACTGGGTGTTCACATAGTCGGACAGCGTCACCGCCGTCGTGCCGTCGCCCACGCCCGCGGACTCCTGGACGTTCGCGAACCGGATGGGCTCGGATCGCAGGAACCGCCACGTCCAGCCGGGGTGCACGGCGCCGTCGATCAGCGTGCCCGGCCCGATGGTCGGGGGCAGCGAGAAGCCCCGCCGCACGTCGCGCTCCCGCCGGCCGAGCACGGCCGTGTCGACGGTGAGCACCAGGGCCTCGTAGCCGGCGGACGCGGCGCGACCGATCATCTCCTTCACCAGCCCGCGATCGCGCCAGACGTACACCTGGAACCACTTGGGCCCGGCGCTGGCCGCCGCCACCTCCTCGATCGAACGGGTGCTCAGCGTGGACAGCGTGTACGGCACGCCGGCGCGCGCCGCCGCCCTGGCCACCGCCAGCTCGCCGTCGGGATCTGCGATGCGGGTGAAGCCGGTCGGCGCCAGGACCAGGGGCAGCGGCAGCGGCCGGCCCAGGAGCGTCGTCGTCGGATCGACCTCGCCGACGTCGCGCAGCACCCGGGGCCGGAACGTCACCGCGGCGAATGCCGCCGAGTTCGCCGCCAGCGTGCGCTCGTCCTCGGCGCCGCCGTCGATGTAGTCGAACACCCCGCGCGGCAGGCGGCGCCGGGCGATGGCCCGCAGGTCGGCGACGGACGCGGCCCGCGCCAGCCGGCGCGCCACCGGATCGAGCTCCAGGCGCCGGAAACGGAGCACCGACCGGAGCGTCTCGATCACAGAAGCTCCCAGCGCTCGCGGTAGGGGTCGAGGCGCTCGTCGTCGGGGTCGAGCTCCGTGACGAGCAGGCGCACCCGCTCGGGGGCGAGGCCGCGCGCCGGGGCACGCTGGCCGAGCTTGCTGGAGTCGACGGCCACGACGACCTCGGCGGCGACGTCGGCCAGCGCCAGCTTGACCTCCGCGTCTTCGAGTGTCGCCTCCGAGGTGCCGTGCGCCGGATGCAGGGCGGCGGCCGACATGAACAGCCGGCGCAGCAGCACGTCGTGCGCCGTGCGCGTCGCCAGCGGGCCGACCAGGCTGCCCGTCCTCAAGTCGAGCTGCCCGCCGGTCAGCAGGGCCGTCACCCCCGGCTTGTCCTGGAGCGCCGCGAACGTGTCCTGCCCGTTGGTCACCACAGTGAGGTCGCGCACGTCCCCCAGGTGCACGGACAGGCGCTGGAGCGTGGTCGAGGCGTCGATCCCGATGGCACCCCCGTCGCCCACCAGCGGGACCAGCTTGGACGCGATGCGGTCCTTGGCCCGAACGTGCCGGCTGAACCGCTCGGCGAACGGCTGGGGACCGATGGCGACCGCGCCGCCGCGGATCCGCTGCACGACGCCCTGCTCGGCCAGCATGTCCAGGTCGCGCCGGATGGTCATCTCGCTGACGTCGAACGCCGCCGCCAGCTCCACCACCTTGACGCGTCCCTCGCTCTGGACCCGCGCCCCGATGCGCTGCAGCCGGTCGATGGCGTCGATGCTCATTGGCGTGCCTCCGGCCCGCCAATGACCAAATCGCCGCTTCGCGGCGAGGGCACTGTGTTCATGGTTCGCTCGCTACGCTCGCTCACGACTCGTCATCCCGCCGATGGGCCAGGTGGCGGCGGGCATCCGCCAGGTCGTCGTACACCCCGAGGGCGATGCCCTGCACGAGGGCGTTGCCGAGCGCAGTGGCCTCGACAGGGCCGGCGCTGACCGGCAGGCCGGTCCGCTCGGCCAGCAGCCGGCGGTACAGCGCCGACTGGGCGCCGCCGAACACGTGCACGTCGGTCACGGCACCCAGCTGGCCGATGACGGCCGCCGTGCCGGCCGCCTGCGACTCGACGATGCCCCTCACCACCACCGGCGGTGACGCGTCGGCGGGGAGACCCAGGTCGGTGGTGACCGCCGCCAGCATGTCGTCCGGATTGAGGTAGCGGTGATCGGCCACGTCGAGCACCCGCTCGGGGCCGTCGACGGTGGCCGCGGCCGCCATCAGGTCGGCGATCGGCGGGTCGCCCCACGACGGGCGGCAGCGCTCGACCAGCCATGCGCCGGCCAGGTTCTTCAGGAACCGCACGCCGCCGAGGGCCCCGATCTCGTTGGTGAAGTTCGCGGCGAGCGCATTCGAGCTCAGGTCGGGCGCCGGCTGCTCCCGGCCCACGATCGACCACGTGCCCGACGAGACGAACGCCGAGCCCGCACCGGGGTCTGCCCCCATGGCCACGACGGCCGATGCGGTGTCGTGGCCGCCGACCAGGTGCACCGGGATGCCCTGCCAGCCGCCGACACAGGTCCCCGCGGCCAGGATCGGCGGCAGCACCGTGTGATCGAGCCCGACCGCCTCGGCCACCGCCGCAGACCATTCCCCGGAGCGGATGTCCATGAGGCCGGTCGTGCCGGCACTGGTGCGTTCCCCGACGGCCTCGCCGGTCAGGTGCAGCACCAGGAGCTCCGGCAGCATCAGCAGCCGCCGGGCGCGGGCCAGCTCGTCGCGATCGTGGGCCGCGACCTGGAACACGGTGTTGAACGGCTGCAGCTGCACCCCCGTGACCGCGTAGAGCGCCCCCGCACCGCCCAACCGTTCGACCACCGAGCGATACCCGTCGGTGCGATGGTCGCGGTACGACACGGGCGGCGCCACCAGCTCACGCCGCCCGTCGACCAGCCCGTAGTCCACGCCCCACGTGTCGAGGCCGATCGACGCCACCGGCCCCGCCTCCAGGGCGACCGCCAACCCCTTCTCCATCTCGGCCACGAGCCGAGACCAGTCCCACCTCAGGCGGCCGGCGGCGTCCGCCACGGGGGCGTGCGCACGACGGTGGCAGACCGACAGCGCGGGCTTACCCGGTCCGAGCTCGACCCGGCACACCCTGATCGACGACGCGCCGAAGTCGACGGCGACGACGGCTACCGGCGCCTCGGTCAAGGCACTACAACCCCGTCGCCACCGAATCGGCGCCGCGGGCGGCCGTCACGGCCGCCCGGTACCCGATCGCCCGGAACGTGGCGAGCGGGTCCAGCGCCGCGCGGTTGCGGCGCCGGGCCTCGGCCACGAGCGGCCGCACGTCGGTGCGGAAACCCCGATGCAACACCTCCGCCGCCCGCGCCGCGTCGTTCGCCTGCTGGGCGTCGGCCAGGTCGGCCCGGTTGACGCACAGGGCCTGGACCAGCGCCACCTGGAGCGCGTCGGTGGCCTGGATCAGGTCCTCGAGCGGGTCCTTGAGGTTGTGGCTCTCGTCGATCATGTAGGCGGCGTCGGGCATGTGCCCGCCGCCAGCCTCGAGCAGCTCGCCGATGATGAGGAACAGCTGGAACGGCGTGATCGAGCCGACGGTGAGGTCGTCGTCGCCGTACTTGGAGTCGTTGAAGTGGAACCCACCGAGCCGGCCCACCATCGCCAGCCGCGACACCACCTGCTCGATGTTGGTGTTGGGCAGGTGGTGGCCGAGGTCGACCAGGCACTTGACGCGGCCACCGGTGCCCTGGGCCAGCAGCAGGGACGTGCCCCAGTCGTTGTTCACCGACGAGTAGAACGCCGGCTCGTAGGGCTTGTGCTCGGTGTACATCTCCCAGTCGTCGGGCACGTGGGCGTAGATCTCGCGCAGGCCGGCGAGCACCCGCTCGAACTGGCCCCGGAAGCTGGCCTGCCCCGGGTGGTTGATCCCGTCGGCCAGCCACACCGTCAGCGCGTGCGACCCCAGCTCGACTCCCAGGTCGGTCACGTAGTGGTTGTGCTCGATCGCCGCCCGCCGGACGGCCTCGTCGACGTTGGCCAGGCTGCCGAACTTGTAGGACACGCCGCCGTCGTCGGTGGTCGAGGGATTGTCCTGGAACGTGTTGGAGTTCATGGCGTCGAAGCCGATGCCCAGATCCGCGGCGTGGCGCCGCAGCCCGGCGGCGCCGACGCCCAAGCCCGGGTCGTCCCAGGGCACGTGCAGGCTGACCGTGCGGTTGGCGCCGGTCAGCGAGTTCAGCATCGCGATGTCGTCGATCTTCTCGTAGGTGTCGCGGGGCTCACCCCCGCCCGGGAACCGGCCGAACCGGGTGCCGCCGGTCCCGACCGCCCACGACGGCGCCGCAGCGCTGAACCGCGCCACCTCGGTGATCACCGCCTCGCCGTCGACGCCGGACCGGCCGACGACGTCCAGGGCGTGGGCCAGGTCGGACTCGTGCCACGACAGGCGGATCTGGTTCTCCTCCTCGATGCGGCTGCGATCGCTCACCATCCCGGTCTCCTCCCTATCTCAGGAACGCCATCGGCACCCCGCTGTCCACCGGCAGGATGGTCCCGGTCGTCAGCGCCAGGTCGCCGGAGCACAGGGCGAAGACGGCGTCGGCGACATTCTCCGGCAGGACCTCGTGGCCCAGCACCGTGCGTCCCGCATAGAACTTCCCGAGATCCTCCGGCGGCACGCCGTACACCTTGGCGCGCTCCTCGCCCCACGCGCCCTCGAAGATGCCGGAGCCACGCACCACCCCGTCGGGGTTGACGCCGTTGACGCGCACGCCGAGGGGACCCAGCTCCGTCGCCAGCAGGCGCACCTGGTGGGCCTGGTCGGCCTTGGCGGCGCCGTACGCCACGTTGCCCTTGCCGGCGACCACCGCGTTCTTGGACACGACGTACACGATGTCCGCGGGCAGGCCCTGCGCGGCCATGACCTTCGCGGACTCGCGGCTCACAAGGAAGGAGCCCCGGGCCATCACCCGGTGCTGCACGTCCCAGTCGGCCGACGTGGTCTCCGCCAGCGGCTTCGAGATCGACAGCCCGGCGTTGTTGACCACGAGGTCGACGCCGCCGTACGTCGCCGCCGCGTCGCGGATGGCCGCCCCCACCGCCGCCTCGTCGCCCACGTCGACTGCGATCGCCACCGCCACGTCGGCGCCGCCCAGTTCCTCCGCTGCGGCCTCGGCGCCCGGAGCGTCGCGGTCGGCGAGGATGACGGCGGCGCCCTCGGCCGCCAGACGGGCGGCGATGGCCCGGCCGATGCCGGAGGCCGCGCCCGTGACGAAGGCGACCCGCCCGGCGAGCGGCTTGGCAGGCGGCAGCCGGCGCAGCTTCGCCTCCTCGAGCTCCCAGTACTCGATGCGGAACTTCTCGGACTCGTCGATGGGCCTGTAGGACGAGAGCGCCTCGGCGCCGCGCATCACGTTGATGGCGTTGACGTAGAACTCGCCGGCGATGCGGGCCGCCCGTGCTTCGGGGCCGAAGCTGAACATGCCGACACCGGGCACGAGCACGATCACCGGATCGGCGCCCCGCATGGGCGGCGAGTCCGGACCGGCGTGGCGGCGGTAGTAGCCGGCGTACTCGTCGCGGTAGGCGGCGTGCAGCTCGCGCAGCCGCGCCACCAGCTCGTCGACCGGCGCCGTCGGGGGGAGGTCGAGCAGGAGCGGACGCACCTTGGTGCGGATGAAGTGGTCGGGGCACGAGGTCCCGAGCGGCGCCAGCCGGCTGATCGCCTCGCGGCCCAGGAAGTCCAGGACCAGGTCGCTGTCGGTGAGCCGGCCGACCACCCGACGGTCGGTGGAGCACAGGCCGCGCACGTGCGGCGCGAGCTCCCCCGCGAGCCGCCGGCGTTCGTCGCCCGGCAACGGCCCGTACCCGGCGCGCATCGCGCCGAGCGGGTCGGGCCGGCCCCGCTCGGCGATGAACCGCTCGGCCCGGCGGATCACGTCCAGCGAGATCGCCTGGCACGCGTCGGACGTGTCGGCCCAGGTCGTCAGCCCGTGGCCGCCCAACACGACGCCCCGGAGTCCCGGGTTGTCGGCCGCCAGCGAGGCGATCTGCAGGCCCAGCTCGAAGCCGGGCCGGCGCCACGGCACCCAGGCCACCTCGCGGCCGAAGCACTCCTTGGTCAACGCCTCGCCGTCGCTCGCGGCCGCCAGGGCGATGACTGCGTCGGGGTGCAGATGATCGACGTGGTGGGCGTCCACCAGCGCGTGCATGGCGGTGTCGATCGACGGCGCCGCGCCGCCGGTCCCCCAGCGGCAGTGGTCGAACGCCGCCACCATCTCGTCCTCGTGGTCGACGCCGCGATAGACGCCCCGCAGGGCGCGGACGCGACCGAGCCGGAGCGTGGCCAGCCCGTCGGGGCGCAGGGTGCCGAGGTCGCCGCCCGAGCCCTTCACGTAGAGCACCTCGGTCGGCTCCTCGGTGACGGGATCGCTCACCGTGACCTTGCACGACGTGTTGCCGCCGCCGTAGTTCGTCACCCGCGGGTCGGACCCGAGCGCATGCGAGCGCTCGATCAACGCCTCGATCTCGGGCGTCACCGCGGCGTCGCTCATGGGAGGTGGAACACCTCCTCGAGCTCCCGCATCATCTGGTCGGCGGGCAGGCCCGGCCCCTCGAAGAACGGTGCCATCATCGCCTGCCACCGGTCGTTGACGGCTTCCGAGGCCATGGCGGCACGGGCATCGGCGAGGCTGCTGGGCGTCTCCACGTACCCGAACAGCGTGCCGTCGTCCCGCAGGAAGAGCGAGTAGTTGTGCCAGCCGGCCCGGCGCAGGGCGTCGAGCATCTCCGGCCAGACCGCGGCGTGGTGGCGCCGGTACTCGTCGGCCATCTCGGGCCTGATCTTCAGCGTGAATCCGAACCGGTTCACCGCCACATCCTCCTGGGCGCCACCGTCAGCCGCGGCCCTGGGGTGGGCGGGATCGACCGCCCACCCCGGCCGCGTGGCCTCATGACTCGTCGATGTTCTCCTCGGTGTAGAGCGTGAACGGCCCCATGACGATGCGCAGGCCCTGGTCGCGCGTCGGGTCCTTCTCGATCCGGTACTCGCCCATCCGGCCGGCGGTGAACACCTGCCCCTCGGTCGCCTCGATCTGACCGGTGGCGATGCCGTAGGTCGCGTAATAGGTGAGGTAGCCCAGGTCGACGAAGCTCCACAGGGCGAACTCGGGTGCGCAGCCGCTCTGCGTGTACTCACGCATCTCCTCGGGCAGGCCCAGGCCGGACACCTTCACGGTGTCGCACAGCCCCTCGTCGGTCATGGCCTTGCCGGCGGCGGCGATGCCGACCGTCGTGGGGGCCATGATCAGCTCGAGGTCCGGGTGCGAGTCGACGAGGCCCAGGGCCTGGTTGTACGACTCGTCGGCGTCGTCGTTGCCGTACACGGTGTCGACGAGCTCGAGGTTGGCGTACTTCTCGTCCTCGAGCGCGTCCTCGAGGGCTGCGATCCACGCGTTCTGGTTGGCCGCGTCGGGCGATGCCGACAGGATGGCGAACTTCCCGCCGTCGTCGCCGAGGATCTCGAGCGCCATGTCGGCCATGACCACGCCGGTCTCGTCGAAGTCGACCTGGGCGACGAACAGGCTCTCGCCCTCGCCCGACGGGATCGGCGAGTCCCAGCTCACCACCGATACGTCGGCGTCGGTCGCGGCGTCGACGCCCGACTGGATCTGCTCGCCGGCGTTGTTCGAGATCATCACTGCGTCGACGCCCTGCGTGGCGGCGTTGGTCATGGTCTCGATCTGCCCGGTCGGGTCCTCGCACGTGGACGGGCCCAGGAACTCCGGCTCCGAGGTCCCCAGCTCCTCGGCGGCCTCCTGTGCACCCTCGTTCGCCTGGTCGAAGACGGCGATGCCGGTGCACTTCGGGAGCAGGATGGAGTTCATGTCATCACCCCCCTCGATGGTCACGGCCTCCCCGGCCGGGCCGGCCCCCTCGGACCCTCCGTCGCCCGAGGTCCCCGCGTCGGTGTCGTCGTCGTCACCGCACGCGACGGCACCCACGAGGGCCAGGCTCAGCATCACTGCCAGCAACTTGTGAGGTCTCATCGTCCCCTCTCCTTCTCGTCGAGGGCCGCCCTCGACGTAGGTCTGTTGGTCGCCACGCGCACGCGTGCGATCGTCGGTCTCATGCCTCCGCCTCCACCTCGCGCCGCCGGAGCGGCAGCCGGTCGAGCAGGTTCTGCGCCAGGACAGACACGATCAGCAGGGCCCCGATGACACCGGTCTGGGTGTTCGCCTCGACGTTGGCCAGGCCCAGCCCGTTGCGCAGGTTCAGCACGATGCAGATCGCCAGGGCGACCCCGAGCAGGGTGCCGGAGCCGCCGAAGATGCTGACGCCCCCGAGCAGCACCATCGTGATGATGTCGAGCTCGAAGCCCTCCCCGATGTTGGCGCGCACCGAGCCCAGGCGGGCCGCGAACAGCACCCCCGCCACGCCGGCGACGAGCCCCGACATCGTGAACAGCACGAGCTTCACCCGGGCCACGTCGATGCCCGAGAACCGCGCCACGTCGGCGTTGTTGCCGATGACGTACACCCGCCGGCCGAACGACGACCGGTGGAGGATGACGCCGCCCACCGCCAGCATCACGAGGAACAGCACCAGCGCGAACGGCATGGGGCCGAGGAAGTCGTCGCGACCCAGGCCCCCGAACCAGTCGGGGAAGTCGCCGACGGATCGATCCTCCAGCAGGACCCGCGCCGCCCCCCGGAAGCCGATCAGGCCGGCGAGCGTGACCACGAGCGACGAGATCCCCGTCCTCGCGACCACGAGGCCCTGGACGAAGCCGGCGGACGCCGCCGCCCCCAGGGCGATGACGATCGCCAGCCCGAACGGCACCCCCGACTCGTAGGCCGCGGCGAGGACGCAGGCGGCGAACGCCATGACCGACGCCACCGACAGGTCGATCTCGCCGTTGATGATGACGAAGGTCATCGCCACCGCCACGATCACCTTCTCGATCGACAGCCGGAACAGGTTCACGAAGTTGTCGACGTCGAGGTAGACGGGCGACTGCGTGGCGTTGTAGACGATCGTCCCGACGAGGATGACCGCCAGCAGCAGCTCCCAGGTGCGCTCGCGCGCCCACTCAGGCATCGCTCGCGTCCCCTGATCGCTCGGCCGCCGTGAGCGCCGGCACCCTCGCGCCAGGCTCGTCGCCCGACGACGCATCGACCTTCGTGTGGGGGCGGGCCTCGGCCGACCAGCGGCGGCGGAACCGTCGACCGATCACGACGTCCGCGATCACGGCGGCGAGGATGAGTGCGCCGAGGATCGCGTTGCGCCAGAACTCGCTCACCTGCGGGACGCGCACGAGGCTCTGGTCGAGCACGTCGATCAGCACGGCGCCGAGGAAGGCTCCGACCAGCGTGCCCGACCCGCCCAGGACGCTGACGCCGCCGACGACCGCGGCGGCGACCGAGTCCAGCTCGAGGCCCTGGCCGGCGACGACGGTGATGTTCCCGAAGCGCGACAGGAACAGGAACCCGGCGAACCCGGACAGCGCGCCGCACGCAACGAACGCACCGAGCACCAGGCGCCGTGTCGGCAGGCCGGCCTGCGCGGCCGCCTCGGGGTTCGAGCCGATCGCGTAGAGCCGGCGCCCCCACCGCAGCCGCTGCATCGCGACCTGGAGCACGGCCACGATGGCGACCACGACGGCGAACACCACCCGGATGTCGAGCCCACCGATGCTGAACATCGTGCGCGTGGGCAGGTCCACCACCCACGACGGCAGGGAGTCGGCGGTGATCGTCTTGCCCTCGCCGTGCGAGATCAGCCAGCTCCGGTAGATCGCGAGAGTGCCGAGGGTCGTGATGATCGCCGGGACCCGCCCGTACGCCACGATGACCCCGTTGATCACCCCGAGCA
>DATFVX010000066.1:0-18125 GCA_035259985.1 Acidimicrobiales bacterium
TCGTCGACCCGACCTTGCGCTACCCGCGGTCCGAGCCGGAGTGAGCGCCGGGGGTCAGCTTGCGAGCACGGCCCGGGCCACCAGGTCGGTCCCGAATGCCGTGAGGATCGCCAGGTACAAGAGGCCGGTCGCCGCCATCACTGCGGAGTAGTAGCGCTCGCGCAGGGCCGCCCGGGTGACGATGACGAGCCCGATCGTGGTCACCGCGCACGCCACCCAGAACCAGCCGAGCGTGCCGCCGTAGCCGTCGTCGATGGTGCCGTCCAGCACCGACACCATCCCCGTCGGCCAGAGCAGGGCGGCCACCTCGAACGGCCAGACGATGGCGGTCCAGCGCACCAGCTCCAGCAGCGGCCCCCGGGTGAGCCCCGGCTGCACGAGGTACCAGTGGCCCAGGAGCATGGCGTCGGAGATCGACCCGAGGAAGGCTGCGCCCACCACCACCCGCACGACGGACAGCAGGGCCGGGTCGCCGGCGGCGATGCCGGCGGCCACCAGTCCCGGGATCCCCACCAGCGGCGCGATCAGGTCGAGCCAGGGCGGAAACTCGGCGGCGTCCGGATCGGGGCCGTCGGCGCGCCGGTCGATCCCGGTCATCGCCGCCACCCGGGCGGAGCGCCGCTCGATCCGTTCCCGCTCCCCCGCCACGCCGGCCCTGCGCCGCACGACGGAGACCGCCAGCGCCACGCCGGCGGCAACCGCCACGGCCAGCGACGACGCTTCGCGCACCGGCACCGGATCGAGCCACACGCCCACGGCGAACGCCCCCAGCGCCATCACCCCGTAGACGCTGCGCAGCAGCCAGCCGTAGCCGATGCCGACCTGCCGCCGGCGGGTCGTCACCCACAGGAACAGCAGCCCGCCGACCGCCCACTGCAGCAGCACCGTGGCGGCGTCCAGGGCTATCACGGGCCGGAGGGTAGGGCTGCAGCGCGTCTTTGAAGCAAAACCGGGGGCATAGGCCCCGAAGATCTTCAAAGACGGGTCAGGCGTCGACGACCGCCAGCCCGTGGTCGGCCCGGTTGAGCTCGTCAGGCCCGGACTCGTCGGCCACGACGATGTCCTCGAGGCGCAGGCCGAACCGGCCTGGCAGGTAGATGCCGGGCTCGATCGAGAAGGCGTGCCCGGGCGCCAGGGGCGCCGTGTTGCCGGCCACGATGTACGGGTCCTCGTGCGCCTCGACACCGATGCCGTGCCCGGTGCGATGGATGAACCGGCCGCCGTAGCCGGCGTCGGCGATGATGCGCCGGGCCGCCGCGTCCACCTCCTCGCACGGCGTGCCGATCGTGGCCGAGGCCGTCGCCGCCCGTTGGGCTTCGTGCAGCACGGCGTAGGCCTCGGCCAGGTCGGCCGGCGGCTCGCCCAGGTGCACGCAGCGGGTGATGTCGCTGCAGTAGCCCACGCCGTCGCCGTCGAGCATCGTCCCTCCGTAGTCGCACAGCACGACGTCGCCGGGGCGGATGACGCGGCCTCCAGGCTCGTGGTGGGGGCTGGCGGCGTTCTCGCCCGCGGCCACGATGGCGAAGTTGGCGTGCTGGTGTCCCTCGGCCACGATGCGTCGCCCGAGGTCGGCAGACACGTCGGCCTCGGTGCGCCCGACCAGCGAGATGCCGCCCGCCTGCAGGTCGGCGGCGATGCGGTCCACGGCCTCGGCGGCCCGCCGCAGTGCGTCGACCTCGGCCTTGTCCTTCACCGCCCGCAGCGGCCCGAGGACCGTGCCCGCCGTGACGAACCGGGCCGCAGGCAGCGCCGCCTGGAGCCCGAGGACGAAGCGCGCCCAGGTGTGGTCCCCGACCGCCACGGTGGCCGCGTGGCCGGCCAGGCCGGCGACGATGGCGACGGGGTCCTCGGTCTCCTCCCAGGCGCGCAGCGAAAACACCTCGGGACGCTCGGCGACGCGTGGCGCCTCCAGGCGCGGGACGACGAGGCTGGCGTCGCCGTCCCGGGGCAGGACCAGCATGGTGAGCCGCTCGAGGGGCATGGCCGCGTAGCCGGTGAGGTACGGCAGGTCGGGACCGACCGACAGCAGCAGCACATCGACGCCGAGCTCGGCCATGCGCGTGCGGGCCAGGTCGGCACGTTCGCTGAGCATGCGGACCATCGTACGGCCGGGCCCCCGACGTCCCGGGCCGGCGCGCGGACCGTCTCAGTCGCCCCGCGCGACCACCAAGGCGCCGCCAGAGGCCGCCCCGGCGGCCTGGCGCGCGTGGTAGCTCGACCGCGTCAGCGGGCTCGACTCGACGTGTGGGATCCCCAGCGCCTCGCCCACCGACCGGTACCGGTCGAAGGTCTCCGGCTCGACCCAGCGGGCCACGGGCAGGTGGTGGGTGGTCGGGCGCAGGTACTGACCGATGGTCACGATGTCGACCCCCACCGCCCGCAGGTCGGCCAGCGTCGCCTCCACCTCGTCGTCCGTCTCGCCCATCCCCACGATCAGGCCCGACTTGGTCACCAGCCCGGCCTCCTTGGCCCGCGCCAGCACCGCCAGGCTGCGCGCGTAGCCGGCGGACGGGCGCACCGCGCGTTGGAGCCGGGGGACGGTCTCGACGTTGTGGTTGAACACGTCCGGCCGAGCACCGGCGATCGTGGCCAGGGACGCCTCGTCGCCCTTGCAGTCGGGCACGAGCACCTCGACCTGCACGCCCGGCGTGCGGCGCCTGATGGAACGGATGGTGGCGGCGAATGCCCCGGCGCCGCCGTCGTCCAGGTCGTCCCTGGCCACGGCGGTCACGACCGCGAAGCCGAGCCCCATCCGCTCGACCGCCTCGGCGACGCGCTCGGGCTCGGTGGCGTCGAGCGGTTCGGGGTGCCGGGTATCGACGAGGCAGAACCCGCAGGCCCGCGTGCAGCGCTCGCCGTTGATCATGAACGTCGCGGTGCCGTCGGCCCAGCACTCGAAGATGTTCGGGCAGCCGGCCTCCTCGCACACCGTGACCAGCCCCAGGTCGCGCATCGTGTGCTTGAGCCGCAGGTAGCCCGGGGCGGTGCGGAACGTCGACCGCAACCACGGGGGCTTGCGCGTCGCGATCTGGAGGCCCTCGGTCACGCCGGCCTGCACGAGCCGGCCCTGGAGCCGGACCGGCACGGTCTCGCCCGGGCCCGCGCCCCGGCTGAACGCGGACAGGTCGCCCGGCGAATGGCGCGAGACGACGTCCTGCCGGTCGGCGCCCGTGCCCTTGCCCCAGAGCGCCTCCGCCCGCGCGGCGACGACGTCGACCACCGTGCGCATCTCGACGTCGATGCCCTCGTCTGCGAGCGACGTCACCTGCTTGTCGGGGATGCCGCACGGCACGATGTAGCCCCAGTAGCGCATGTCGGGTGCCACGTTGAGGGCGAAGCCGTGCATCGAGCGCCCGCGGGTGAGCCGCACGCCGATGGCGGCGATCTTGCGGGGGTTGGCGCCGTCGGGATCGACCCAGACGCCCGGGTACTCGCGGAGGCGGCCGGCGTTGGGCAGCCCGAGATCCGCCAGGGCGTCGATCAGCAGCTGCTCGACCGACCGCACGTAGGCGACGGTGTCCGCCAGTCCGTACTGGGTGCCACCCCGTTTGGGCGGCAGCGAGACGATCGGGTAGCCGACGAGCTGGCCGGGCCCGTGATAGGTGACGTCACCGCCCCGGTCGGTGCGGACCAGCTCGGCGCCCACGTCGGCCGGCGGCACCAGCACGTGGCGCATGTCGGCTCGCTTCCCGAGCGTGTAGACGTGCGGATGCTCGAGCAGGAGCAGGTGGTCGTCCGGGGAGGAGGCATGCATGCCGCGCTGCAGCGCCCACGCCTCCCGGTAGGGCACCCGTCCGAGCCAGCGGATCCGCAGCGTCATTGGGGTCAGGCGAGCTCGGGCGCCCAGTCGCGGGTCTCGATGACCTCCTTGATCTCCCGCAGGAAGGAGGCGGCGTAGGCGCCGTCGAACGCCCGGTGGTCCCAGGTGAGGGTGATGTTGCCCACGGAGTGGATGGCGATGCCCTCGCTGCCGTCGGGCAGGTCGATGACGACCGCCCGCCGCTTGACCCCGTCGGTCGACACGATCGCCACCTGCGGCTGGTTGATGATCGGCAGCGTGAGCGTGGTGCCGAACGGGCCGGGGTTGGTGATCGTGAAGGTGCCGCCGGCGATGTCGTCGGGGCCCAGCTGCTTGGCCCGCGCCCGGCGGGCCAGGTCGCTGATCTCGCGGGCCAGCGCCCGCAGCCGCTTGCCGTCGGCGTCGTGGATGACCGGCACCATCAGTCCCTTGAAGTCGAGGTCGACGGCGATGCCCAGGTTGACGTAGTTGTGCACGATCAGCTCGTTCTCGCCGAAGCTGGCGTTCACCTCCGGGTACTCCCGGATGGCGTCGATGACCGCCCGGCTGATGAACGGCAGGTACGTGAGGCTGAAGCCCTCGGCCGCCTTGAACGCCTCGCGCTCGGCGGACCGCACCCGCTCGACGCCCTCGAAGTCCACCTCGATCGACGCGTACACGTGCGCCGAGGTCTGCTTCGAGCGGATCATGTGCTCGGCGGTGCGCCGCCGGATGTTGGTGTGGGCGATGCTGGTGTCGCGCTCCCCCGCCCGCGCCACCGGCTGGGCCGCCGGCGCCGCGGCGGGCGCGGGTGTCGGTGCTGGGGCCGCAGGCTGCGGCCGGGCCGGCTGCGGCGGCGCCGGGGCCTCGGGTGCGGTCGGTGCGGCCACTGCGCCGCCCCGGTCGAGGACCGAGAGCACGTCGTTGCGGGTGATCCGGCCCCCCGGCCCCGTGCCGGCGATCGCCGCCGGGTCGAGGTTGTTCTCGGAGATGAGGCGGCGCACGACGGGCGACAGCAGCCGGCCGTTGCTGGCCGGCGCGCCCTGGGTGGCCGGGGCGGGCGCCGCCGCAGGGGCCGCCGGAGGGGTGGCGGCCGGGGCCTCGGGAGCGCTGGGGGCCTGGGCGGCCGGGGCCTCGGGCGGTTCCTGGCGCCGTTCTGGTTGCTCAGCAACCGATTCTGCGCCGGGAACGGGCTGCGGCTCGGCGGCCGGGGCCTCCTGCGCCGCTGGTGCCTCCTCGGCGGCCGGGGCGCCGCCGCCTGCCTCGCCGGCGGGGGCGTCGCCGATGCGCGCCAGCACGACACCGACGTCGACCGTGTCGCCCTCGGGCACGAGGATCTCGGACAGCACGCCGGTCACCGGCGACGGCACCTCGGAGTCGACCTTGTCGGTGGACACCTCGAACAGCGGCTCGTCCTCGGCGACCTGGTCGCCGACCTGCTTGAACCACTTGGTGATCGTGCCCTCGGTGACGGTCTCGCCGAGCTGGGGCATCTGGATGTCGGCCATCGCGGTCCTCTCGATCAATGCAGCCGGCGGCCGGTCATGTCGAGCACGGTGTCGCCGAACGCCTCGGAAAGCGTGGGGTGCGGCTGGATGAACTGGGCGACCTCGTCGATGGTCGCCTCCCAGTTGACCGCCAGGTAGCCCTGGCCCAGCTGCTCGGTCACCCACGGCCCGACCATGTGCACGCCGAGGACCTGGCCCGCCCGGCCGTCGGGGCCCTTGGCAGCGATGACCTTCACGAGCCCCTCCTTCTCGCCGATGATCTTGGCCCGGCTGTTGGCGCTGTAACGGTGCTTCGCCGCAACCACGTCGAAGCCCGCCTCCTTCGCGGACTCCTCGGTGTGCCCGGCGAACGCCACCTCGGGCTGGCAGTAGATACCCCACGGGACCCGGCCGTAGTCGATGGGCACCGCCGGCTCGCCGAGGATGTCGGTGATCGCGACGATCGCCTCGGCGAAGCCCACGTGCGCCAGCTGGGGCGTGTCGATGCAGTCGCCGATCGACCAGACGCCCGGTTCGCCGGTGCGGCACAGCTCGTCGACGACGACGAAGCCGCGGTTGTCGATCTGGACGCCGGTGCCGTCGAGGCCGAGGTCCTCGGTGGCGGGCTTGCGGCCGACCGAGACCACGACCACGTCGGTCTTGATCGGGTCGCCGCCGTCGACGTGGACCACGGTGCCGCCGGCCGACGGCTCGTGCCCGGTGACCTTCACGCCGGTGCGGACGTCGATCCCCCGCTTCTTGAAGGACCGCTCCACGACCTGGGCTGCGTCCTTGTCGACGCCCGGCAGGATCTTCGGCAGCAGCTCGAGCACGGTCACCTGGCTGCCCATGTCGGACAGCATCGAGGCGAACTCGCAGCCGATCGCCCCGCCGCCGATGATGACGGCCGTTCCGGGCACCTCGGGGATCGACAGCACCTCGTCGGACGTCATGACGATCTTGCCGTCGATGTCGAAGCCGGGAATGGTGCGGACCTGTGAGCCGGCGGCGATGATCACCGCGTCACCGGTGATCTCGAGTTCTCCAGACTCGCCGCCCGAGATCGTGACCCGCCGGCCCTCGTGGAGCCGGCCGTGGCCGCTGTAGATCGTGACCTTGCGGCCCTTGAGCAGCGTCGTGACGCCACTCACCAGCTCGTCGACGACCGCCTGCTTGCGCTGCATGGTGACCGACCAGTCGACCTTCGGGTCGCCGGCGTTCACGCCGAACGCGGCCGCCTCCTGCACCGTCCGGTAGACGTGCGCCGTCTCGAGCAGCTCCTTGGCGGGGATGCAGCCGACGTTGAGGCAGGTGCCGCCGATCCATTGCCTCTCGACCAGCGCCACGTTGAGCCCGGCGCTGGCCCCGTAGAGCGCCGCGGCGTAGCCGCCGGGACCGCCGCCGACGACGACGACATCGAAGTGATCGGCCGTGGGGACCACCTCCAGGTGTCGAGTGGTTGGCCGTACGCCGTGACTCTACCGGCCCGATCCCACCGGTTGACCGGGCCCGTCGGGCCCGCTCAGAGCACCAGAGCCAGCTGGATGGCGAAGGCCACCAGGATGGCGAGGCCGCAGATCAAGGCGGCGACGATCAGGCGCCGGGTGCTCATTCCGAGCCCACGCTAAAGCCCACGAACATGCGGCGGATAGCGACCCCATAGGGGCCATAGCTGCCGCAGGTTCGCCGCGGGGCCCCGCACCCCGTGGCCACCGCCGGGCTACGGTGCGCGCCGCATGCCCGCGGCCGCCACACTCACGGACGCCTACGCACGCCGCCTCGAGGACCTGCTTGCCGAGCTGGGCACCGGGCTCGGGGTCCCGGGGGCCGTGTGTGGTGTGCTGTCGGGCGACCGGACGACGGTCGCCACGTGGGGCGTCGCGAACACGGCCACGGGTGTGGAGGTCACGCCCGACACCCTGTTCCAGCTCGGATCGCTCAGCAAGCTGTACACCACCACGTTGCTGCTCCAGGCGCAGGCGGCCGGGCTCGTGTCGCTCGACGAACCGGTGCGCGCGCAGTTGCAGGAGTTCTCGGTGGCCGACCCGGGCGCCACGATCGAGATCACGCTCCGGCATCTCGTCACCCACACCAGCGGCATCGAGGGCGACCACCTCATCGATACCGGCTGGAACGGCGACGCCCTGAAGCGCTACGTGGCCACCCTCGCCGGCCTCAGCCAGATCCATCCCCCCGAGGAGATGTACAGCTTCTGCAACACCGGCTTCGGCGTGGCCGGCCGCCTGCTCGAGGTCGCAACGGGCGATCACTTCGACCGGGTGCTCCGGCGCCGTCTGGCCCGACCGCTCGGCTGCAACGCGACGCTGACGTTGCCCCAGCACGCACTCCTGCACCGGGTGGCCGCCGGGCACGTGCAGGCGCCGGGCGGCGCCGCCACCCGGCAGCAGCGGTGGTCGCTCGCACGCTCCAACGGGCCGATGGGCGGGGTGATGGCGCCCGCCACCGAGCTGCTGACGTTCGCCCGGCTCCACGTCGAGGAGGGGCGGGGCCCCGACGGCAGCGACCTGCTGGCCCCGGCGGCGATCGCCGAGATGCAGGAGCCGCAGGTGGAGTCGCCCTTCCCGGGCGAGGAGCAGGCCCTGGGTTGGACTGTTCGTCGTTGGGGCCCGCTCACCTGCGTGGGCCAGGACGCCGACACGATCGGCCAGCGGGCGTTCCTGCGCGTGGTTCCGGAGCGCCGGTTCGCGCTGTGCGTCCTGACCAACAGCCCCACGGGTGCGGCGCTGGCGCGGACGATCATCCCCAGCGTCGCCGCGGACCTCCTCGACGTCGACGCCTCACCCATCGCCGCCCCCACCCCGGGACCCGCGGTGCCGGATCCGGGGCGCCTCTCCGGGCACTACGACCGGCTTCACCAGCGGGTCGAGGTGACCGTGGATGCCGAGACCGGCGGCCTCGTCGCCAGGACCGAGCCCTCCGGGGTGCTCGGTGCGCTCGGGATCGAGCCGATGCGGCTCGGGCTCCGGCCGCTGGATCCCGAGGCCGGCACGTACCTGGCGCTCGACCCCCGCACGGGGGTCGACGAGGTGGTCGCATTCGCCAGCGCGGACGGGCCCGATACCACCGGCATCTACATCGACGGCCGGCTCCACCGCCGCATCTGAGCCGCGACTCACGCACCGGTGAGGATCGACTGCACCTCGTCGATGCTGTCGGCCGTCACCAGCACGAGCACCTCGTCACCGGGCAGCAGCCGGGTGTCGCCGCGGGGGACGACCACGCGGTCGTTCCGCAGCACCGCCACCACCGTCGAGTCGCGCGGGAAATCGAGGCCCACCACCTCGCGGTTGGCCGCCGGGCTCTCGCTGGCCAGCGTCACCTCGATGAGGCTGGCCCGGCCGCCCTCGAAGGACAGAAGGCGGACGAGCGACCCGACGCTGACGGCCTCCTCCACCAGGGCGGTCAGAAGGTGCGGGGTCGACACGGCCACGTCGACGCCCCAGTTCTCGTTGAACAGCCATTCGTTCTTCGGGTTGTTCACCCTGGCCACGACCCGTGGGACGGCGAACTCCTGCTTGGCCAGGAGGCTGATGACCAGGTTGTCCTCGTCGTCACCGGTGACCGCCGCCACCACGTCGGCGTCGGTCAAGCCGATGCTGCGGAGGCTGTCGACCTCGCAGGCGTCGGCCACGTGCCAGGTCGCCCCGGCCGGATAGCCGGTCGAGCGCATGCGGGCGACGTGGTCGCCGTCCTGCTCGATGATGTGCACCTCGTGGCCGGCCCGCTGGAGCTCGTCGGCTATGAAGCTGCCGACCGCGCCACCCCCGGCGATGACGACCTTCACGTGTGGACGCTCCGGCCGCTCGCCTCGCCGCCCAGGTGCTCGTCGACCTCCGACACGTGCCCGATGGCGACGGCGAGGTGCACGAGGTCGCCGTCCTGCGTCACCAGGTCGGGCGTGGCGATCTGCGCGGCACCCATGCGGGACACGGCCACGGCGCGCGCCACGCCGGGGATCTCGATCTCGCCCAACGGGCGGCCGGCCCAGCTCGCCGAGACCTCCCGCTCGATCAGGATGATGTGGGCGCTGGGGTCGATCCAGTCGCTGTCCTCGGCCTCGGGGATCAGCCTCCGCACCACCCGGTCGATCGTCCACTGGACCGTGGCGATGGTGGGGATGCCGAGGCGCTCGTAGATGATCGCCCGCCGGGGGTCGTAGATCCGGGCGACAACCCGTTCGATGCCGAAGGTCTCGCGGGCCACGCGGGCGGTGAGGATGTTGGAGTTGTCGCCGCTGGTCACGGCGGCCACGGCGTCGGCGTCGTGGATGCCCGCCTCCTCGAGCCGCTCCCGGTCGAAGCCGACCCCGACGACCTGCTTGCCCGAGAAGCCGCTGTGCAGCCGCCGGAAGGCCCGGGGATCCTTGTCGATGACGGCGATCGAGTGGCCCTTTTCCTCGATGATGCGCGCGAGCCCCGAACCGACCCGGCCACAGCCAACGATCACCACGTGCATGGCCGGGGAAACTAGCCCCACAACTCATTCTGGTCGTAGCTGTGCGGTCATGCACCGCATGGCTACAACCAGTTCGCAGGGTGCTGCTTGCGGCGCCCTGCCCGTGTAAGGCATCCTTACCAGCTCATGATCGTCTGTCACTGCCAGGTCGTGTCCGACAGGACGATCCGGGCCGAGATCGAGTCCGGCGCCTGCACCATGGGCGAGCTTGCGCGCCGTTGCGGCGCCGGCTCGTGCTGCGGCGGCTGCCGGCCCACGCTCGGGGCGCTCCTCGCCGTGCACGCACCGTTCCCGGCGACCGAGCCGGCACAACCCGCGGCCTAGCGCCGTCCCCCCGGCACCGCGGAGAGGGTCCAGTAGCCTCCCGCACTGCCGTCGCCATCCGGAGGCACACACCCAATGCACGCGCCCCCCGAGATCATCGAGCTGCTCAACGACGTGCTCACGGCCGAGCTCACGGCCGTGAACCAGTACTTCGGGCACGCCAGGATGCAGGCCAACTGGGGCTACCGCCGCCTCGCCGACCACGCGCAGAACGAGTCGATCGACGAGATGCGCCACGCCGACGAGCTGATCCAGCGCATCCTCTACCTCGAGGGCATGCCCAACCTGCAGCGGCTCGGTTCGGTGCGGCTCGGGGAGGACCCGGTGGAGCAGCTCCGGCTCGACCTCGAGCTCGAGCGCGAGGCGGTGGCCCGCTTCAACCAGGGCATCGCGCTGGCCGTTCAGCACGGCGACAACGGCACCCGGCACCTCCTGGAGGAGATGCTCACCTCGGAGGAGGACCACGTCGACTGGCTGGAGACCCAGCTCGGGCTGGTCGAGTCGCTGGGCGAGCAGCTGTACCTCAGCGAGCAGCTACACGCCTGAGCGATTGCGCAACAGGTCGCGGATCTCGGTGAGGAGGGCGGCCTCGTCGGACAGCTCGACGGGGTCGGGCTCCAGGCCGCGCCGCCGCCGCTCGTTCATCACGTTGATGGGCTTCACGATGAGGAAGAACACCGCGGTCGCGATCAGCAGGAACTGGATGATCGCGTTGATGACCAGGCCGTACTCGAACGTGCTGCCGTTGATCGTGAAGTCCAGGTCCTTGTAGTCGTTGCCGCCGATCATGCCGATGAGCGGCGTGATCAGGCCCGCGACGACGGCGTTGATGATCGCGGTGAACGCCAGGCCGATGACGACCGCCACGGCCAAGTCGATCACGTTGCCACGGGTGATGAATTCCCTGAACTCCTTGTAGACGTCGGTCACCGGTCGACCTCCCCAGGTTGGGTGGCTGCTGCGTCGGCGCCGTACCGTACCCAGCCACCGAGGGCCAGGGAGGGGGATCTGTGGAGGTCGCGATCACGGGTGCCAGCGGGCTGATCGGGTCGGCACTCACCCGCTCCCTGCGGGACGACGGCCACACCGTGCTGTCCCTGGTCCGCCCGGCATCGACGGGTCAGCGGGCTGCGGACGCCATCCGCTGGGACCCGGTGGCAGGAACGATCGAGGCGGATGAACTCGAGGGGATCGACGCCGTCGTGCATCTCGCGGGTGCCGGGATCGGCGACAAGCGCTGGTCGCCGGCGCGCAAGCGGGAGATCCTGGAGAGCCGGACGCGGGGGACGGATCTCCTCGCCCGCACGCTGGCCGGCCTGTCCCGCCGGCCCTCGGTGTTCGTCTCCGGCTCGGCGGTCGGCTACTACGGCGACCGGGGCGACGAGGTGCTGACCGAGCAATCCCCACCGGGGGCGGACTTCCTGGCGGGGGTCGTGCGAGCGTGGGAGGCCGCGGCACAGCCGGCGGTCCACGCGGGCATCCGCACCGTGTTCCTGCGCAACGGCGTCGTCCTGTCCGGCCGCGGCGGCATCCTGCCGCGGCTGGTGGCACCGTTCCGGTTCTTCGTCGGCGGCCGGATGGGCTCGGGTCGGCAGTGGCTGAGCTGGGTGTCGATCGACGACGAGGTGCGCGTCATCCGGTTCGTGTTCGACCGCTCCGACCTCTCGGGACCGGTGAACGTGACCGCCCCGTCCCCGGTCACCAACGCCCAGCTCACCGCCGCGCTGGGCGCCGCCCTCCACCGCCCGACCGTCGTTCCCGTGCCGGCCCTCGGCCCCCGCCTGGTCCTCGGCCGGGAGATGGCCGACGAGCTGCTGTTCGTGAGCCAGAGGGCGGTGCCGTCGGCGCTCACGGCCGCTGGCTACGACTTCGTGCACCCCGACGTGGCGACCGCGCTGCGCGCCGTGCTCGGCTCGCGATCGTGAGCCGACCCGACCCCGGGGTGGGCCGAGGCCGACCCGGCGTGGCGGCATTCGACTTCGACGGCACGCTCACCCGGCGCGACACGCTGCTGCCGTTCCTTCGTCGAGCGTGCGGCGTCCGGCCGATCGTTCGGGCTGCGCTCGCGGCCCGCGGTGCCCACGGGCGCGACGCGTTCAAGGTGGCGCTCCTCGGCGGGTTGTTCCGCGGCTGGCCCGCGGAGCGCCTGGAGTCCGTGGGGCGCGCCTACATGCCCACGCTGCTCGCCGCCCTCCGCCCCGGGTCCCGCGACCGCCTGGACTGGCACCGCCGCCGGGGCCACCACGTCGTGATCGTCTCGGCCTCGCTCGGCGCGTACCTCCGGCCGCTGGCCGAGCGCCTCGAGCTCGACGGCGCGCTGGCGGTGGAGCTGGTCGCCGACGCCGGCGGCAGGCTCACCGGCCAGGTCGTGGGCGGGATCAACAACCGGGGGCCGGAGAAGGTGGCCCGCCTGCGGGCGTGGCTCGACGCGCGGCTCGGCCCGGGGACGGAGGTCGACCTGTGGGCCTACGGCGACTCGTCGGGAGACGCCGAGCTGCTGGCGATCGCCGACCATCCCACCTGGGTCGGGCGCCCGGCCCATCGAACTGGCCGGACCTGACGGACCTGGTCGCCCGCGATCACTTGGGCTGCATGCGCACGCCGCCGTCCACGCGGATCACCTCGGCGTTCATGTAGCTGTTGGAGATCAGCTCGAGCGCCATGCTGGCGAACTCGTCGGCGGCGCCCAGGCGGTCCGGGAACAGGACGTCGCGCTTGAGCCGCTCCTTGAACTGCTCGCTGGCCTCGCCCTCGCCGTAGATCGGCGTGTCGATCAGCCCGGGGGCGATGCAGTTGACCCGGATGCCGACGACCGACAGATCGCGGGCGATCGGCAGGGTCATGCCCACGACGCCGCCCTTCGACGCCGAGTAGCTGGCCTGGCCGATCTGCCCGTCGAAGGCGGCCACCGAGGCGACGGTCACGATGGCACCCCGCTCGCCGTCCGCCAGCGGCTCGGTCTGCGACATCGCCGTGGCGGCGAGGCGGATGCAGTCGAAGCTGCCGATGAGGTTGATGTCGACGACCTTGCGGAACCGACCGAGGTCGTGCGCCGATTCGTAGCGCCCGTCCTTGCCGATCGTGCGGGTCGCCCAGCCGATGCCGGCGGCGGTGACCAGCGCCCGCAGCGGCCCGAGCTCCCTGGCCGCGTCCACGGCGACGATGATCTGCTCGGTCCGGGTGACGTCGCAGGGGACGAACAGGCCGTCGATCTCCTTGGCCAGGGCTTCGCCCTTGTCCTGTTGGCGATCGAGGTCGGCGAGGACGACCCTGGCGCCGCGCCCCGCGAGCGCCCGCGCGGTGGCGGCGCCGAGGCCCGAGGCGCCGCCGGTGACGATGGCAGAGGTCCCGTTCAGCTCCATCTGGACGACTGTATTGACTCCCCGGTCAAGCCGGCGAACCCTGCCCGCTCAGCCCGGTGGCCGCTCACACGACGCCGCGCGCCGCGCGCCGGCGCTTCGACAGGGCGTCGACCAGCACGGCTGCGAGCAGGACCAGGCCGGTGATCACGAACCTCGTGCCGGTGGCCAGGTTGAGCAGCCCCATGCCGTTGTCGATGGCGATGATCACCACTGCCCCCAGGAGGGCTGAAACGACGCGGCCGCGCCCGCCGAACAGGCTGGTGCCGCCGATGACCGCGGCCGCGATCACCTGCAGGAGCAGGTTGCCCCCGCCGGTGTTGGTGGCCACCGAACGGAGGCGCGAGGCGAGGATGATGCCGCCCAGCCCGGCCATGAAGCCGGCGATCATGAACACGGCGATCCGGACGCGGTCGACGTTGATGCCGGCCCGGCGGGCGGCCTCGGCGCTGCCACCTACGGCGTAGACGTGCCGGCCGAAGCGCGTGCGCGACGCCACGAACGACCAGAACACGAACAGGAGCAGGACGAGCACGGTGACCTGGGGCACGCCCCGGTCGTGGTTTGCGTACCAGATGGCGGCGCACGCGACCGCGGCGAGGCCGGCCACCTGGAGCACGATCACGGTGCCCGGCTTGGCGTCGAGGCCGCGGGCCCGGCGCGAGCGTGCCGTCAGCGCCTGGGACAGGGCGTAGGCGGCCACCCCGACGGCGCCCACCACCCAGCCCGCCGCGTCGCTGAGGAAGTCGTTGGCGATGCCGATGACCGTGTCGTCCTGGATCCGGATGGTGCCGGAGGTCGAGTACTCCGTCGTCATGATCAGGACGACCCCCGACCAGATCAGCAGGCCTGCCAGCGTGACCACGAATGACGGCACCCCCGCCTTCGTGATCACCAGCGCCTGCAACAGGCCGATCAGCGTGGTCACGACCACCGCGACGGCGACGGCGGCCCACCAGGGCCAGTCGGACTCGTTGGGCCGCAAGAGCAGCGTCATCGTGACGGCGCCCACGGCGCTGACGAACGCCACCGACAGGTCGATCTCGCCGATCAGCAGCACGAACACGACGCCGATGGCGATCGTGGCGATGTGGGCCATCTGCAGGAGCAGGTTGGTGAAGTTGCGGTCGGTGAAGAACGTGTCGTCGAGGGTGCCGAAGACGATGCCGATGACGACGAGACCCACGACGATCGGCAGCGCCCCCAGTTCGCCCGCCCTCACCCCCTGCCACCAGCGCCGTACGTACGCGCCGAGTGTGTCCGCCCGCGTCTCGAGCGGGATCTCGGTGGCGGCCGGCAGCGGCTCCTCGGCCACCGGCTCGACGGGGGCGCCCGATTGCGCCGTGGCCTGCGACTCGGTGCCCGGATCGATCGTCATGCCTCGGTGACTCCCGCGTCGGCCATGCCCGGCACGTGGTCGAGCGTGCCGGCTGTGATGGCGTGGACCACCTCCTCCTGGGTCGTCTCCGCTCGCTCGAGCACCGCGACGCGCTGCCCCAGGCGCAGCACGGTGATCCGGTCGGCGACCTCGAAGACGTCGTGGAGGTTGTGCGAGATGACCACAACCCCCAGGTCCCGGTCGGCCAGGCGACGCACGAGGTCGAGCACCTGGCGCGTCTGGGCGACGCCGAGCGCGGCGGTGGGCTCGTCGAGGATCAGCATCTTCGAGTTCCACATGACCGACTTGGCGACGGCCACCGCCTGCCGCTGCCCGCCCGACAGGCCGGCCACCGTCTGGCGCACCGACCCCAGCGTGGTCACCGACAGGCCCTCTAGCGTCTCCTCAGCGGCGTGCTCCATGCTCGGCTCGTCGAGCACGAACCCCCCGCGCGTGCGCTCGCGCCCCAGGAACATGTTGGCCGTGACATCGAGGTTGTCGGCCAGGGCCAGGTCCTGGTAGACGACCTCGATGCCCAGCCGGGCGGCGTCCCGCGGGCCATGGATGTTGACGGGCTGGCCCTGGAATCGCACCTTCCCCTCGTCGAAGGGGTAGATCCCGACGACGCACTTGACGAGGGTGGACTTGCCGGCCCCGTTGTCGCCGACGAGCGCCATCACCTCCCCGGCCCTGACCTCGAAGTCGACGCGGTACAGGGCCTGTACCGCGCCGAATGCCTTCGAGACCCCCTCGCACTCGAGGAGAGGGCTTTCCGTCACGAGTTCTGCTGGCAGAAGTCCGTACTGGCAACGTCGCCAGTGCAGAGCTCCTCGACCGTCCGGAACTCGTCCGCGATCACGGTGTCGGCAACGTTGTCGGCGGTCACCCCGATCGGTACGAGGGCGATGTAGGGCACGACCCCGTCACCCTCGGCGGAGTCGGCCGGCTGGCCGTCTTCGGCAGTGATGCCGATGACCGACACGTCGGAGCCTCCGGACGCCAGTTCCGACTGGTACGACTCGGCGGCGTCGATGATGTCGTCGCCGGAGCGGAGTGCCAGCGCGATGGCGGCGGCGACGCCGGCCTCGTCCTGGATCGGCTTGTAGACGCTCACCGTCTGCTTGCCGAGCAGCACGTTCTGGATGCCGGCCTCGGTGGCGTCCTGGCCGCTCAGGGGAACGGGACCGATGCCCGCGGCCTCGAGCGCGTTGATAACCGAGTTCGCCAGGCCGTCGTTGGCCGCGAACACGGCGTCGACGCCGTTGTTGTTGTCGACCAGGATCTGCTCCATGATCGTCTGGGCCTCGGCGTTGTCCCAGCCCGGGACGAACTGGTCGTCGACCAGCTGCCAGTCCCCGGCCTGGACACGCGCGTCGACCGTCTCCTCGTAGCCCTGCTTGAACAGGAACGAGTTGTTGTCCTCCTCGCCACCGTTCAGCATCACGACCCGAGCGGGATTCAGGTTCAGTGCGTCGATGGCGGGCTCGACGGCCTCGGCCATGGCCGCACCCACCGCCACGTTGTCGAAGCTCACGTAGGCGTCGCCACCGGAACCGCCGGTGTTGAACCGGTCGTACTCGACCACCGCGACTCCCTCGTCCTTCGCCTGGTCGATGATGGTGGCGCCCGAGCCGGTGTCGAGGCTGGCGAGAACGATGACGCTCGCGCCGTCGGCGATGGCCTGCTCGGCCTGCGACTGCTGCGTGGCGGCGTCGCCCTCGGCATTCACGACCGTGAAGTCCTCGCCCTCCGAGAGCCCAGCGGCCTCGAATGCCTCGGTGAAGAACGGCGCGTCCTCCTGCTCCCAGCGGTCCGAGGACGCGGTGTCCGGCAGGAGCACCCAGATGCTGCCCCCGTCGCCGCCGCCGTCAGATGCCGCTTGGCCGCCGTCGTCGTCGTCGTCACCGCAGGCGGCGGCGACCAGGCCGAGGATGGCCAGCGCCGCGAACACCCACCAGGTGCGCTTCTTTACGAACATATGTTCCCCCTCATGTCGCCCTCAAAAGCGTGAAAGTACGACGGCGGCCGCGAACAGAACGCGAACGTTGTGCCGTCGGCGTGAACGAACCGTGAAGGACCGCCCGCATCGGTCAGTCTGCCACGAACCGGTAGCCCGACCGCGGCTCCGTGACGAACAGCGGCGGTCCGTCGGGATCCTCGAGCTTGGCCCGCAGTCGTGCGATGTAGACGCGGGTGTACTCGGTCTGCGTCTCGTAGCCACGCCCCCAGACCCGGCGCAGGAGGGTCGCGTGCGTCAACAGCACCCCAGGGTTGGTTGCGAACTCCCGCAGCAGGGCGAACTCCGTGGGCGTGAGATGGACGAGGCTCCCCGCCTTCGTGACCTTGCTCGCCGCCACGTCGATCTCGACGTCGCCGGCCCGCACCAGCGTCGGCGCCGTGGGCGCCAGCGGCGCCGGCCGGCTGCGGCGCAGCGTGGCGTTGATGCGGGCGAGGAGCTCCTCGATCCCGAACGGCTTGGTCATGTAGTCGTCGGCGCCGAGGTTGAGGGCCCGCACCTTGTCCGTTTCCGCCCGTCGGGCCGACAGCACGATGATCCCCACCGACGAGCGCTCGCGCAGCTCACGGCACAGCTCGAAGCCGTCGATCCCCGGCAACATGAGGTCGAGCAGCACCGCGTCGGGCTCGTTGGCCTCGAGCATGGCGACGGCGTCCAGGCCGTCCTTCGACACGACGACGTCGTGCGCCCGGGCGATGAGGTTGGACCGGACGAGGTCGACGATGTTCTGGTCGTCCTCGACGAGCAGCACGGTCGTTCGATCGTCAGGCCCCATCGGGCCCCCTGGCCGCCTCCACCAGGCTCCACGACGCATCCAGCGGGGCGTCCGACGAGTCGGTGGGCGGCTCGCACGGGAGCGTGACGACGAAGCGGGCGCCGCGGTCGACGGGCACGGCCTCCAGCCTGCCGCCGTGGGCCTCGACGATCCCCTTGGCGATCGGCAGGCCCAGCCCGGCGCCGGCACGATCGGCGGGCTGCAGCGCAATTACTTCTCAGGGCCATGGGTATTCGACGTGGATGCCAAAGTTTCGAAGGTGACCCGGATCCACGAGCGCCATGAGGTGGAGCTGCGCATGGATGCCACGAACATTTTCAACCACCCGACATGGTATGTCGCCGACCTGACGATCACGTCCACGAACTTCGGCAAGATCACGCAAACCTAGTACGGCCGACGGCTGGTGCAGTTCGCGCTGTACTACCGGTTCTGAGCCGTCGCGGCGGCCGGAAGGGCTTCTAACTCGTCACCGTTCTTGGCCTTGGACTCGATAGACTGCCTGCCCCGGGGAATTACCAATCAACCCGG
>DATFVX010000067.1:0-14331 GCA_035259985.1 Acidimicrobiales bacterium
CGCCAAGGACCGCGAGCGCCGCCCCCGCCAGCAGCACCAGGACGCTGCCGAGGTTCCAGCGGCTCTGGACCCGGTCCCAGCGTTCGAGCGTCGGTGGTTCCTCGAACTGCTCCGGCGGCGGCGCGTCCCGCCGTGCCCGGAGAGCGGCAAGAAGCTCGGCCTCCTCGGCGGTCCGCCTCCGCAGGTGATGGGGACGGGCGTGGTCCGCAATCTCCGCATCACGGCCCTGCGACCAACGCATGAGGGCACCTCCCCAGCTCGGCGTCCTGTCTCGGGCGGTATCTACCCGGTGCCGATGGGGCCAAACGCCCTGGTTGGCGCTACATCCGGGGGCGCGACGGCCGGGCGCTCCCGCCCTCGCTCCGGACCAGCCGGCCGGGCAGAGCGCCCGTGCGTTCGCCGCTGCGGTACGTCACCTCGCCGGCGACGATGCTGGCGACGTAGCCGTCGGCCCGCTGCACCAACCGGCGGCCGCCGGCGGGGAGGTCGTGGCGCACCTCCGGCGTGCGCAGCCGCAGTCCCGCGAAGTCGATGACGTTCAGGTCGGCGCGCAGGCCCACCTGGACCCGGCCGCGATCGCGGAGGCCGTAGGCGGCCGCCGTGTCCGCCGTCTGCGCCTTGACCAGCCAGGGCAGCTCCAGGCGGGGACCGCGGGCGCGGTCGCGGCCCCAATGGGCGAGCAGCGTGGTCGGGAAGCTGCCGTCACAGATCGTCCCGACGTGGGCACCGCCGTCGGCGAGGCCAATGATCGTGTGCGGGTGGGTGATGAGCTCGCGCTGCGCCTCCAGGTCGCCGGCGTCGTAGTTGAAGATCGGGAAGTAGACGAAGCCCCTGCCACCGTCGACGGTCATGAGGTCGCAGAGCACGTCGATCGGGTGCACGCCCCGCCGCCCGGCGATCGCGGCCACGCTCGCCGCGGGAGCGGGCTCGTAGTCCGGCGGGTCGCCGAGGGGAAAGAAGGACTCGTAGCGGCCGAACACGTGGCGCGGCTCCCGGGCCGCCTCGATCAGCCGGGCGCGGACGTCGGGATCCGCCAGCGCCGCCAGGCGTGCGGCCGGGTCCCCGCCTCGATACGGCGGCCACACGGGGTTGAGGACGAACGGGTCGAGCGTGGTGTCGACCCCGAACAGAACCCCGATCGGGCGCACGGCGACTTGGGCCTGCATCGGCAGCCCGCGGCCGGCGGCGTCGGCGACGCGGTCGAGCACCTTGCGGTACCCGCCACGCTTGTTCTGGTTGAGTGAGATGAAGGTCCGGGTGCCGGTCTCGCCCGCCACGCGGGCGAACACGTCGAACTCTGCGTCCAGGTCGTCGAAGTCGGAGACCACCTCGAATGCGCCCCGGCCGGTCTCGCTCATGGCCGTGGCGATCCCGATCAGCTCGGCCCCGGCGGCGCCGAACGTCGGCGTGCGATCGCCGCTGCTGGTGCGATGGTTCAGCGTCCTCGACGTCGAGAAGCCGAACGCACCGGCGGCGACCCCGTCCCGAACGAGGCGGCCCATCCCCCGGATCTCGTCGGGGGTGGCGGCGTCGCGGGCCGCACCCCGCTCCCCCATGACGTACAACCGCACGGCGCCGTGGGGAACGAGCGCACAGACGTCGACGTCGCGCGCCTGCCGGTCGAGCGCCCCGAGGTACTCCTCGAAGCTCTCCCATTCCCAGCTGATGCCCTCGTGGAGGGCGGCGCCCGGTATGTCCTCGACCCCCTCCATCAGCTGGATCAGCCGCTCGTGGTCGGTGGACCTGACCGGCGCGAAGCCCACGCCGCAGTTGCCCATCACCACGGTCGTCACGCCGTGCCACGACGAGGGAGCGAGTTGGGTGTCCCACGTCGCCTGGCCGTCGTAGTGGGCGTGGACGTCCACGAATCCGGGCGTGACCAGCGCCCCGTCGGCGTCGACCTCCCGCGCCGCCCGGCCGCCGACCCGGCCGATCTCCGTGATCACGCCGCCGTCGACGGCCACGTCGCCCGGGAACGGCTCGCCACCGGACCCGTCGACGATCGTTCCTCCCCTGACGACGAGGTCGTGCATGGCTCCATCGTCGCGCGGGCCGAGCCGGCGTCGCCGTGCCAGTCCAACCTGCCAACCGTTTGACAGTTACGCTGCGAGCGTGCCCGGCGGTCGCGCCGGAGCCCGTTGGATCCAGCCAAGGAGACGCGGTGACCTCCCGCAGGGTGAACTTCCCGATCTTCGACGCCGACAACCACCTCTACGAGACGCGGGACGCGCTCACGAAGCACCTTCCCGGGCCCCAGAAGGGGGCCATCGACTACGTCGACGTCCACGGGCGGACGAAGATCGTCGTGCGCGGCCAGATCAGCGACTACATCCCCAACCCGACGTTCGACCGCGTCGGCCGCCCGGGCGCCCAGGAGGAGTACTTCAAGGACGGCAACCCCGACGGGAAGTCACAGCGCGAGATCATCGGCCGCGGCATCGACTGCCCGCCCGGGTTCCGTGAGGCACCGGCACGGCTCGAGCTCATGGACCAGCAGGGGGTCGACTACGCGCTGATGCTGCCCACGCTGGCCAGCCTGGTCGAGGAGCGGATGAAGGACGACCCCGACCTGTGCGCCGACGCCATCCACGCGCTCAACCAGTGGATGACCGAGGCGTGGCCCTTCGTGTTCGAGGGTCGCATCTTCTCCACGCCGATCGTGACGCCCGGGCTCCTCGACCGGGCCCTCGACGAGCTCGAGTGGCTACTCGAGCGGGGCGCCAGGGTCGTGCTGATGCGCCCCGCGCCCGCGTGGGGCTACCAGGGGCCCAGGTCGTTCGCCCTGCCCGAGTTCGACCCGTACTGGGAGCGGATCCAGGAGAGCGGCACGCTGGTCGTCCTCCACGCGTCCGACACCGGCTACGTGCGCTACGCCAACGAGTGGGAGGGCGTGCACACCGAGACGCAGGCGTTCGCGCAGGCCTCGCCGTTCGCGCACACCGTGCAGACGCGCCACCGCGACATCGAGGACGCGGTCACCTCGCTCATCTGCCATGGGGTGTTCTGGCGGTTCCCCGACGTCCGGGTCGCGCTGATCGAGAACGGCGCCGGCTGGGTGCCGAACCTGCTCGAACATCTGGACCACTGCCACCGGCAGATGCCGCAGGCGTACGGGGCGGTGCCGTCCGACACGTTCAAGCGGAACATCTGGATGCACCCGTTCCACGAGGAGGACCCCCGCGGGCTGGTCCAGCTGCTGGGCGCCGACCACGTGATCTTCGGGTCGGACTTCCCGCACGTCGAGGGTCTGGCCGATCCTCTGTCCTACCTCGACGAGCTCGAGGGACTGACCGACGAGGATCTGCGCAAGATCATGGGTGGCAACATGATGGGCCTGCTCGGCGTCGAGGAGAAGGTCGCGGTCGCCTAGGGTCGCTGGGCGGGCGAGGGGGACATGAGCACCGCACCCATCCCCTATGGGTCACGCATTCGGCAGCTCGGCGAGGAGCGCCCGGACCAGACCGCCATCGTCTTCGTCTCCGACGGCGGGACCGAGCGCCTGGTCCCGTGGTCCGAGCTCGACGCGCGATCGACCCAGATAGCCCGGGCGCTGGCCGCCCGGGGCCTCGGCGAGGGCGATCGCCTGGGGATCAAGCTCCACAACTGCCCCGAGCACATCTTCACGACCTTCGCCGGGTGGAAGCTCGGGGCCGTCGTGGTGCCGGTCCGCTGGGACCTACCGGCGTGGGAGCTCGAGCGGGTGCGCGCCGTGCTGGACCCGAAGCTCATGGTCGAGCCCGACGACGCCGAGCTCCTGGAGGGCAGCACGTCGGCGTCGACGGATCCGCTGCCGGAGGTCACGGCGCCGCACTCGTCGGGCATCCTGAGCTCGGGGTCGACGGGCACGCCCAAGGTCATCCTCCGCAAGAGCCCGGGCGTCTACAACCCGGAGGGCTCGCCCAACGCCCTGCTCGAGGCGTACGGGCCACTGTCGGATCCCCAGCTCGTCCTCGTGCCGGCGCCGCTGTACCACAACAACGGCTTCATGCACACCGCCAACCTGCTGGCGGGCGACCGCCTGCTGCTCCTGCAGCGCTTCAACGCCGCCCGGCTCCTCGACGCCATCGAGCGGCACCGCGTGTCGGGCTTCGTCGCCACCACCATCATGCTGCAGCGCATCGCACGCGAGCCCGGCGCCGGCGAGCGCGACCTGACGAGCATCGAGTGGGTCATGCACGGGGCCGCCCCGCTGCCCGAATGGCTGGCCCGCACGTGGATCGACCTCGTCGGGCCCGCGCACTTCTTCGTCTGCTACGGCTCGAGCGAGGGGGCCGGCGCCACGTTCGCGCGCGGTGACGAGTACCTCGACCATCCCGGGACGGTGGGCAGGGGTGCGATCGGCACCGAGCTGCGCATCCTCGACGACGACGGCACCGAGCTGCCCACGGGCGAGGTCGGCGGCATCTACATGCGCCAGCCCCAGGGGGTCATGTCCACCTACGTGGGCGACGTCGCGCCGATCCCGGAGACCGGCGACGGCTTCGCCACCGTGGGCGACCTGGGCTTCCTCGACGCCGACGGCTACCTGTACCTCGCCGACCGGCGGGTCGACATGATCGTGAGCGGCGGCGCCAACGTGTTCCCGGCCGAGGTGGAGAGCGCCCTGAGCGAGCACCCGGGCGTGGGCGACGTCGTCGTGATCGGCCTCCCCGACGAGGAGTGGGGGCGGCGGGTTCACGCCGTCGTCCAGCCTGCGGACGCCGGGGCACCGGTGGCGGCGGACGAGCTGATCGCCTGGTGCCGGGGGCGCCTGGCGGCGTACAAGGTGCCGAAGGCGATCGAGCTGGTCGACGCCATCCCCCGCAGCGAGGCGGGCAAGCTCAACCGGGCCGTCCTCGTCGCCGAGCGCGACCCGAGCTGATGCCGCTGCCCGACGCCTTCTTCGAGCTGGCCCGCAAGGTCAACAACTGGGGCCGCTGGGGGACGGACGACGAGCTGGGCACGCTGAACCTCATCACGCCCGAGGCGGTCCGTGGGGCGGCGGGGCTCGTCCGGCGTGGCAGGGTCTTCTCGCTGGCCCTGCCGTTGGGCCCGGACGGCCCGCAGATCGGCGCCATCCCGGGGCGGCTGAACCCGCTACGCACGATGCTCACGGTCAACCGGCCGGTCTTCGACCCCGACGGCTTCCGCACCAGCGACGACGTCGTGGTCATGGGCCTCCAGGCGGCGACCCATTGGGACGCGCTGGCCCACGCTTCCTACCTCGGCCGGATCTACAACGGCCATCCGATCGAGAGCCTCAGCGAGGCGGGTGCCGCCAGGTGCGGCATCGGCAACGTCGGCCGGCTCGTCGGCCGCGGCGTCCTCCTGGACGTGGCGCGGGCCAAGGGGATGGAGCGGCTCGACGTGCCCTACGCCATCACCGGCGATGACCTCGATGCCGCCTGCGAGCTGGGCAGGGTGACCGTCGGCCCCGGCGACGTGGTGCTGGTGCGGACCGGCCTGATGCAGCTGCTCAGGGCCGGTGACAAGCAGGGGTACCACGGCCCGACCGGCCCGTCGTTCTGGTCGGTCGAGTGGTTCCGCGACCACGACGTGGCCGCCGTGGCCACCGACAACATCACCTTCGAGTACCTCGACATGGCGAGGCACCCCGACCTGCCGCTGGTGGTGCACCTGCTCCACCTGGTCGAGATGGGGCTGACCCAGGGACAGAACTTCGACCTCGAGGCCCTGGCCGACGACTGCGCCGACGACGGCGTCTACGAGTTCCTCTTCGAGGGCTCGCCCGAGCCGTTCGTCAACGGCCTCGGAGCCCCGGTCAACCCGATCGTCGTCAAGTGAGGATTGGCATCGGTCGCATCGCCCAATCGTCGCCGTAATGTCGGCGCATGGCTGCTGGTGATCTCGACACGAGCTTCGACGACAACGGCAAGAAGGCCGTCAGCTTCGGCGGGACCGACCAAGCGTTCGCGGTGCTGGTGCAGCGCAACGGGCGGATCGTCGTCGCCGGCGGTGGCGGCGCCCCTGGTTCGTCGTTCTGCGCCGCGCGGTTGCGCAGCAACGGTGCGCTCGACAAGAGCTTCGACGACAACGGCAAGAAGATCGTCAACTTCGGCGGAGATAGCGAGCGCGCGTTCGGCGCCGCGCTCCAGCCCGACGGCAAGATCGTCCTGGTCGGCGACGCTGACCTCGACGCCGGGGTGGCCCGGCTGAACAAGGACGGCTCGCTCGACACCACGTTCTCGGGCGACGGCCGGCGCAAGTACAAGTGGGGCTCGCTGAGCCGCGCGATGGACGTGATCGTGCTGCGCAACGGCAAACTCGTGCTGGCCGGCTTCACCGGTCCCGAGGGCGGCAACATGCAGGTGGCTCGCATCAAGCGCAACGGCGCGCCCGACACCGCGTTCGGCACCGGCGGCCGCACGTCGATCGACTTCGGGGGCGACGACTTCGGTTTCGCCGCCGCCCGGCAGCCGAACGGGCGGATAGTGATCGCGGGCCTCTCGCGGCCGACCCTGTCGAACGACCCGCCCACCGCCGTCGTCGCGCGGGTGCGGAGCACCGGCGTGCTCGACCCGGACTTCAACGGCGACGGGCGCAAGGTGCTCACCGGGATGGGCACGGCGCGAGACGTCATCATCCAGCCGGACCGCAAGATCCTCGTCGCCGGCAACCCACCCGACAGTCCGGTGATGATGGTCATGCGGCTGGACCCGAACGGCACGCCCGACACCACGCTCGGCGGCGACGGCACGGCGACCATCGACTTCGGCGCCGGGGTCGACTTCTGCAACGCGATGGCGCTGCAGCCGGACGGCAAGATCGTGCTGGTCGGCTCCATCGCGGGTGGGCTCGTCGCCGTGGCTCGCCTGAACTCCGACGGCTCGCCGGACGGAACGTTCAGCACCGACGGGCGGGCGACGATCGACTTCGGCGACCCCACCGGCGGCAACGCCGTGGCGCTGCAGAAGAACGGACGAATCGTCGTGGCCGGCTACCTGACGGCCAACGAGAACTTCGCCGTCGCCCGCCTACGCGGCTGACACCCCTCCGCGCACCCCCCTCCGGTTCTCGCGCCCGGATCGGTCGTCCCGACGACCATCTCAGGCGCGAGAACGCGTGCGTGCGGCATCGCCGGCTCGGCGCGCGGCGCTACGACAGGTCCCTGGGGAGGGTCAGAGCGAGTCCGGACAACTGGGCCGGTAAGTCACTGTCCGGATCAAACGCGAGGTGCCACCGATCGCTTGGGTACCCCCAGTAGCGAACGTCGGTTATGCGCCATTCAGGCATCGCTTCGAGGTCGACCACGAGGTCGACGCATCCGTCATCGGTGCTGTCGACGAGTCCCCTGCAGAAGATCACCTGGCCACTCCCACCGGACGCGCCAACTTGTCCGGCCGCGAAACCGAGCGGGGTCAGGATCGGATCCAGCACCGCGGCAACTCGGTCGAGTGCGGGGTCGTGCGGTGGGACGGGGTAGGCAACGAACGGCACGACCGACTCAGCCGACCTCGCTAGCGGCGGTGAGAACCTGGCCGCCCGCGACCAGGACATCCTCGAAGCCGGCCTCGATGCACCGGCGCAAGTCAGCGCAGTCGGCGACCGCGGCGGGATCGACATGCAGGCCCATGTCGAAGCTGCCGTCGTACGACATGGCGGTGAGGTTGAAGGCGGTGCCGGCGACCGGGCCGAGCGTGCCCGTCCACAGGATCCTGGCGCCGGACAGGTAGGTGGGGATGGGCGCACCCCGCATGTTGCTCGTGGCGAAGTCCATGTGGGCGGTCTGCGACCGGGCCACGCCGGTGATCACCGACGTCGGGAGCAGGCCGGCCAGCCCGGCGACGCTGCCCATCGCACCGCCGGTCCGGGCGCCTTCGCGGCCGGACGCCAGGATGGCGCGGATCGCCTCGAACCGTTCCTCCACCGACATCGGCCCGGCGGGAACGTGCACACGCGTCGGTGCGAACGCATTGGTGCCGTCGCCGCCGGCCTCCCTCGTGCTCACGACGAAGCTGATGTTCAGCGACTCGAGGGGCGTCTCACGATGCTGGTGATACCGGATCGCGCCGACCACGGCACCGGTCACGAACGCGTCGTTGACCGTGCCGCCGAGCTCCTTGGCCGCCCCCCGCAATGCGTCGAACGGCACGCGGATGACGTCGAAGTAGCGGTGCCTGCTCCGTCCCCGCCACAGCGGTGACCCTCCCCGATCGCCACCGGTGGCATCCACCTGGCTGCGCACCTGGCCGATGGTCGCGGCCGCCCGCGCCACCAGGTCCATCGGCCGCCGTGGATCCGCACCCCACAGCACGATCTCGCCGGCGGCGCGGCGGGCCCGTCCGAGCTGGCGGCTCCAGAGGTCGCGTGCCGTACCCAGGGCAGACGCGCCGACGCCGACGAGCCCTCCGCCGTTCCCCGGCGTGGCTCGCGCCGCGTCGACCGACTCGCGCACCACGCGCTCGAGGTCGACCTCGGGCGGTGGAGGGGCGTCCCGTTCCAGGGTGAGGTACAGCTCGGCCAGGCGGAGCGCCGCGTGGCCGTCGGCGATCGTGTGATGGAGCTTGGCGAACATGGCGCCGCCGCCGTCCTCGAGCCCGTCGATGATGGCGAAGAACCAGAGCGGACGGGTGCGGTCGAACGGGTCCTGCATGAGGCGGGCGACGAGGTCGTACAGCTGCCGCAGGGTCCCGGGGGCGGGGAGTGCCAGATGACGGACGTGGTAGTCGAGGTCGAACTCCGGGTCGGGCGCCCATTGCGGCGCCGACAGCGGGCCGGTGCCGGGCACCACCCGCTCGCGGAGCCGCGGAATCTCGACGACTGCGTGGGCGATGCGGCGCCGGTAGTCGTCGACGTCCGGCGGTCGGTCACAAACGGCCACCACGCCGCCACTCGGGTTGAGCCAGGGGTCCTTCTCGACCCTCCACATGAGGGCCTCGAAGTCCGACATCCGGCGCTGGAAGGTCACTCCCCGGACCGGTTGGTCGGCCATCGCGCCACCGTAGCGCCACCGGCCGACGAGTCCGCCTGCCCGCCGTAGAGTGAGCCGATGGCACGCACAGCGGCCATCGTGGACGTCGACCGGACGCTGCTCACCGGCCGGCCCGGACGGATCCTGCGCGACGCCCTGCGCTGCGCGGGTGTCACCGCGCCGCCTGGGCCGCTGCGCCCGGCGGTCGACGTGGCCGCCACCGCGTTCCTGTCGACCCAGCTGTCCCTGCTGGCCGTCGAGGCGAGCCGCGGCTGGCCGGACGCGGCCGTGCGGGAGGCCGCCACTGCGGCAGCCGAGGCGGTCGTCGACGATGCCGCACCCCACCTCCGCCCGCTGCTCGACGACCAGCGCTCCGCCGGGGCGCGACTCCTGCTCGTCAGCGCGGCGCCGCCACCCGTCGCCGAGCCCCTCGCCGGTCTCCTCGGTGCCGAGGACGTCGTCGGGACGACCTGGGCCGAGGACCGGGGAGCACGCGCCGCCATCGAGGGCCCGCTGGTCTGGGCTCGGTCGAAGGCCAGCGGCGCCGCCGCATGGCTGCGCTCGGCCCGCGTCCCGCCCGGCGCGGCGCGCGCCTACGCCGACAACTTCTACGCCGGACCGCTGCTCGCGTCCGTCGGTCACCCCACGGCCGTCGACCCCGACGCCCGCCTGACCGCGTTGGCCCGGACGATGGGCTGGCCCATCCGTCACCTCGATGTCCCCGAGGGTGTCGTCAAGGTGGCCGGGCGCGAGATCCAGGAGTGGTTCAGGCCCTTTGCCCGTGTCGAGGCGATGCCGAACGCCCGCGTCGAGATCGCAGGACTCGAGCACGTGCCCGCGCAGGGCGGGGCGATCCTCGCCTTCAACCACCGCAGCTACTTCGACGCGGCGGTGACCAGCCTGGTGGCTGCCCAGGCGGGCCGGGCCGTCCGGGGTCTCGGAAAGAAGGAGGTCCTCGACGCGCCCGTGCTCGGACCCCTCGCCCGAGCGGTCGGGACGATCCGCGTCGACCGAGGCACCGGGTCCGACGAGCCCCTCGAGGCCGCGGCGCTGGCGTTGCGGGCCGGCGAGACGGTGATGATCGCGCCACAGGGCACGATCCCGCGGGGTCCGGCGTTCTTCGAGCCCGAGCTGCAGGGCCGCTGGGGCGCCGCCCGGTTGGCCGCCATGACCGGGGCGCCGGTGATCCCGATCGGCCTGTGGGGCACCGAGCGGGTCTGGCCGCGGAGTGCCCGGCTGCCGCGCATGGATCCGCTTCGCCGTCCCCGCGTCACCGCGCGGGTCGGCCCGCCGGTGGCGCTGACCTACGACGACCCCGACACCGACACCACGCGGATCATGACGGCCATCGTGGAGCTCCTCCCGCCCGAGGCCCGCGAGCGCCGAGCCCCGACCGCAGACGAGCTGCGCCGCGCGTACCCGCCCGGCTATCGCGGCGACCCGACCCGCGAGGTCGAGCGGCGGCCCGGCAGCGACGCGTGAGCCCTCCCGCGAAGAGCTGAGCAACCTTCGCCGAAGGCAAGCCCGTCGCCGCCCACTCCGCCGAGCCGCGACCGGAGTGTCCGCGGTGCTCAGGACGAGGCGGGCTCGATGATCGTGACCGTGCCCCTCGCGCCGTCGACCTCCACGAGATCCCCGGTGCGGATGCGCGCCGTGGCCACCGAGCATCCGACGACACACGGAATGCCGTACTCCCGGCTGACGATGGCGGCGTGGGTGAGTGACCCACCGCCGTCGCACACGCAGCCTGCGATGACGGCGAACGCCGGCGTCCAGTTGGGTGAGGTCGCCTCGCAGACGAGGATCTCACCCTCACGGAGGTCGAACAGCTCGGTCGCCGACACCATGACCCGGGCCCGTCCGGTCACCGTGCCGGCCGACGCCGGGAAGCCCTTGAGCACCGAGCTGTCGGTGTCTGCTCGCAACGCCTCGAACCAATGGTGGTGCAGGCCGAAGATCTCGATGAGCACCGGGTCGTCCACCTTCTCGGGAAGGGTGCCGACGGCCTTCGGGAGGGTCTCACGGATGGCGTTGTAATGGTCGTAGTACTCGCGCCGGTCGGTGACCAGCGACTGGAGGGTGTGCCACCGGCGGCGTCCGGCGCACACGTCCATCGCCTCGGGGAAGAACAGGAACAGCCCGTCGTCGTAGACGTCCGCGCCACACGCCGCCCCGATGGCCAGGGCGGCCCGGCGGAGCGGGATGGTCGCACGAAGGTCGATGCAATAGTTGTGGTCCTCGTTCCACCAGGCGAAGTTGGCGACCTGCGTCACGGCCAGCAGTTCGTCGAAGGCGGTGAGCGTCTCACCCGACAGCTGGGTGCGGGCGGATTCGACCGCCTCGTCCCGTTCTTGCCGGGCGGCGGCGGCCGCCCTTTCGAAGTCGTGGGGCTCGTCCATCGCCAAGAAGTTGCGGATCTGCCCGAGTGGTGACGCAGGGTCCTCGATCCAGGGTGCGAGGTTGGCGTCGGCGATGCCTTCGGTCCGCCAGCCATAGACATTCAAGAAGTCGTCGAACTTGGTCAGCCAAACCGAGGCGTTGCCTCCCTCCGTCGCGAGTCGGCCGCGGATCTGTTCCGGTGCCGTGGCGAACAGATCGGCAACGCCGAGGCGCCTGGCGTCCGCCACCAGGTCCCACATGGCCCGGTCGGTTTCCATGATCTTCGAATCACGGCCCTGGAGGAACTTCGAGATGTTGGCGGGATCGAGCCCGTTGCTGGCACACAACCCGTAGAGCTGCAGGTAGATGGCCAGGAGCGGGTACATGATCTCGAAGTGGATCTCCCAGGCCCGGCGGTGGAACGAGCGGGCGTCGGCGAGGTACTGCCCGAGGTCTGCGAGCGAGCGGCCCTGGAAGTCGTAGGTCTCGAAGTACTTGAGGCCAAGCTCCAGCTCCCACTTGCGTTCGTCCCAAATGGCGTCGAAGCGCTGGAGGAAGCTCGGCATCGTGCGCTCGATGCGTGCGGCACGGAAGCCGACTTCCCACTCCGACGGGTTGGGCACGGCAGACTCGTACGGGAAGGGCCCGCCCATGCGCTGCACCAGTCCCTTGCCGGGCGGTAGCGGCAGCCAGTGGGCCGCAGTCTGGGTTCCCCACGCCGCGCAGTCGGTGATGTACAGGTACCCCAGCGGCGAGAAGCCGCGAGGCCAATGGAAGTCGATGAACCAGAAGCGATCCTCGTCTTCCTTGACGAAGGGCCCGCTCGGCTCGGCCACCCACGGCGAAGCCGTCAGCGCCGGTGTCCACCCCGGATACCACTCGAGAAACTGGTCCGCTGACACCACCTCGGCCACCTGACCACCCCCTTGACTCGACCTTCGGGAGAGCTGGCACCGGACGTGGCGCACTCCGGCGACCAGCTTCATGACTTCGGGCGGGCGAGTGTGCGTTGAACGTAGCTTGGCCGCGTACCAACAGCGCTGCCGGGCCCGCGTCAGGGGCCGATGCGCAACAGCTTGTCGCGTGAGTGGTGACCCGACACGATCTTCACGTGCCGTCGTGGAACGCCGAGGTACTTGGCGACCTGCTTACTCACGGCCACGTTGGCCTGCTCGTCAACCGGTGACGCGGTCGTTCGCACGAGCAGACGCCCGGCGCGTTCGCCGCCAACCTCATTCCGCTTGGCCCTCGGGATGACCCGAACTGCAAGCAGAGTCGCCCCGTTGGAGTTCGGCACCGAACGGAGGATAAGACGGCGACCGCCGGGACACCGATCCTGCGGTGGCACCGCACGCGCCTCACTGCGTCACCTGAAGTCCGCCATGTCTTCGCCTCAAGCTCGCGACGCCTTCGGCTCAGTGCTTCACGTTGATGCGAGAGAGCACCAAGTTGTACGTGGCCTTGGGGACACGCCGGACCGGCACGCCCGGGATGTCGCGGTAGGTCTCCCACTCGGCCGCGGATCGGATGGCGACGGCGGTGTCACCGAACACGATGTACGACTGCAGACCAGTGGAGACAAGAATCCAGGGCATGTCGTTCTCCATGGGTTGGGTAGGCGTGGAGACGCCCGCGAGGGCCCGCAGGGCGGCAAGAGTGCCGTTGAACCTATTGAGGTCACAGTCACCGGCCACACCGGGACAGCGACCCGTGGCCGTGTATTGCCACACGGTCCACGTCGACCAGCCGCCATACCGGTAGGCCTCCGGCCCGTCGGCCACTTCGGCTGCGGTCGTTTCGTATTCGGAGTGCCATAGAGCGCCGAGGTTGGCCCCGACCGGGTTGTTCAGGTACCTGCTCGCTTGCCAGAACCAGCGGCCGGTGTAGATCAGGAGGGCGTGGCGGGGAACGAGGCGACGGAACTCGGAGACGAACTGGCGGACCTGACCAATACTGGGCCAGGACCCATCCGCGTCCACCTCGACATCCACGGCCGCCAGCACGCCACGGAACCCGCCGCGCCGGTTGACCTCGCGCACGTAGTACCGCGCCTGGGAGGCGCCGTCGTGGTCGTTGGACAGAAAGTGATAGGCGCCCGCGATCAGCCCCGCGGCTTTGGCCTTCGGGAACTCGCGGTGGAACCAGTCGATGTACTGATACGACGTGTCGTCGGTCGCCTTCAGGATGGCGAACGTGTGGCCTGCACGACGCACGCTGCCCCAGCCGACAGCGCCCTTGTGGCGGGACGCGTCGATGCCGGTGATGGCCACGGCGTCACGTGTTCCGGCAGGCGGTGAGCAACAAGCCTCGCTGTCCGTTCGGCCGCCCGCCTACTGGTTCGATGATCACGCCCATCGACGCACCGCTCCGATGCACCCAGGTGGCGCATTGCCTGATCCTGGGCTTGCCCGCTCAAGCTGTGGGCCGCCCCCACAGGGCGTGCACACTATCCCGCCCGGGCAACGCATGACCCGAATGTGTGGGTCGCGGCTCGGTGGACGCCCCCACCGAGCGTCGTGACGGCCCGGCCGGTGGTCAGACGGTGCTGCCCCGGGGCACGGCGTTCCGCTGGCTCGCCGACGCGCTCCAGTGGGCGAGGTCCAGGAGCACGGCCAGGGCTATCCACAGCCAGTCGGAACCGGTGACGCCCGTGCCCGGCTGCCACAGAAGCACGTAGATCAGCGTCGTGAACGGCAGGAAGACGATGCCGAGGACGGGCCACACGAAGGTGGTGAACGTGGCATCCATCCGTTCCGGCCTCGCGATCCAGAAGATGATCAGCGCGAAGCGGGGGAACATCCCGGCGAAGACAGCGAGCAGACAACCCATGCGGCCACCCTGGCCCGCGTGCCGCCGGTCTGGCATCCCCCTGCCGGGGTGAGTCCCGATGCGGAAGACAGGCTCACGGCGGGCACTACGGCTTGGCAGGTGAGCGGGTTCACGACACCGTCTCCTCGGCGAGTCCGGGGGTGGCGCCCTCGGCCAGCTTGAGTCGGGTCCAGACGTTCATGTTGATGACGATCCCGATGATCTCGAGGATC
>DATFVX010000068.1:0-11332 GCA_035259985.1 Acidimicrobiales bacterium
GCAGCGCCGCCGGCTCGGCCACCGCCTCGACGGTCGGTGCGGCGGTGATCGCCGCCACCCGTTCGGCCCGGCGCAACACCACCCCCGCGACAAGGGCAGCCACGACGTTGAACCCGGCGGCGACCAACGCACCGCGCTGGAAGCCTTCGGTGAGCGCGACCGTGGGTGGGCCCAGCACCTCGTTGGCCCGGGCGATGGCGACTGTGGCCACGACCGCGGTGCCCAGGGCTCCCCCGATCTCGCGGGCCGTCTCCACCATCCCCCCGGCGAGCCCGCTGACCGACTCCGGCACCCCGGTGAAGGCAGCCACCTGTGCGGCCATCGCCGAGAAGCCCACCCCGATGCCCAAGGCGACGAAGCCCGGGAACAGGTCCGGCCAGTAGGCGGCGTCGCTCGGCACCTGGGCGAGCATCAACAGCCCCGACGCTGCGAAGAGCTGCCCGGTGACGAGCGTGCGCGCCGGGCCGAACCGGCCGACCACACGCGCGGCGACGCCGGCTGCGATCACGACCGACGTGAGGGCGATGGCCAGGTAGGCGACCCCGGTGCGGATGGCCGAGTAGCGCAGCACCTGTTGCATGAACAACGACGCCTCGAACACGGTCGCGAAGAAGGACGCCCACATCAGGGCGGCGACGACGATCGCTGTCGACAGGGTGCGCCGGCGGAACATGCCGAGCGGCAGGATCGGCGCGCTCGCCCTTGCCTCCGCGAGGACGAACAGGCCGAGCAGCGCCGCACCCCCGGCCAGGAACCCCAGGGTGGTGGCCGACGTCCACCCGAACTCGACGCTCTTGTTGATGCCGTACACCACCGCCATCAGTCCGGCGGTCACCGAGAAGGCGCCGAGCACGTCGGCGGAGCCTCGTTGGACCGGCGCGCTGTCCGGAACGTAGGCGAGGGCACAGCCGACCAGGACGATCCCGATCGGCACGTTGATCAGGAAGATCCACTCCCACCCCGGTCCGCTGCTCAGCGCGCCGCTCAGGATGACCCCGAACGCGGCGGCGCTCCCGCCGACGGCGCCGAAGATCCCGAGCGCCTTGTTGCGCTCCTCACCCTCGGCGAACGTGTTTGCCAGGATCGACAGCGCCGCCGGCGCGGCCAGCGCCGCCCCGAGGCCTTGCGCAGCCCGGAACGCCACGAGCGAACCAAGCCCATTCGAGAGGCCCGCCCCCAGCGAGGCGGCCGTGAAGAGGGCCAGACCGGCAACCAGGACCCGGCGCCGGCCCACCAGATCGGCGGCACGGCCACCGAGCAGGAGGAAACCCCCGAACGTCAGGCCGTAGGTGATCACCACCCACTGGAGGTCGGATTGATCCACGCCGAGGTCGGCCTGCAGCGACGGCAGGGCGACGTTCACGACGGCGAAGTCGAGGATGACCATGAACTGGGCGGCGCACACCAGGGCGAGGATCACGCCCGGCCTGATGGCACGGCGGGCAAGCGACATCGGCTTCCTCCCGGGGCTCGTCGGAAATCGAACGACGCCACTACGACAACCGGCGGGCCCCAAAGGCATCGGTGGCCACGTGCCGGACGGCACGGGTGCCGGGCGCCCGGCCGGGGTCAGCCGGTCACGCTGGGGTCGACGACCTCGACCGACAGCGACCCGAGGTCCGCGATGACTGCGTCCGCCTGGGCCAGGGCCCCCCGCTCGGGCGGGTAGGCGGGCCTCGGCACGGCGATGACCCGCATGCCCGCTGCCTGCGCCGCCAGCAGCCCGTTGGTCGAGTCCTCGATTGCGGTGCACTGCGACGGCGCCACGCCGAGGCGGCGACTGACCTCCAGGTAGACATCGGGAGCGGGCTTGCCCCTCGAAACCTCCTCCGACGAGACGGTGGCGGCGAAGCTGGCGGCGAGCTGCGTCGTCGCGAGCACCAGGTCGATGAGCGGACGATTCGCCGACGAGGCCAGGCCGAGGGGCCAGTGCGCCGCCAGGCGCCGCACGGCGTCCGCCGCCCCGGGAAGGAGCGGCACACGGTCGCGGTAGCGCGCCGCCATGCCGTCCACCACCCCCGCAACGATGTCTGGCTCGGGGAGGGCGACGCCGAGCTGGCTGCGCATGAGGCGCGCCCACTCGCCCGAGCTCATCCCCATCATCTGGCGCTGGGTGCCGGCGTCCCAGCGGCCTCCGTGAGCGAGCGCGAACTGGCGGCGGACGTCCTCCCAGAGCGGCTCGGAGTCCACGAGCACGCCGTCGAGATCGAAGATCGCGGCATCGATCGCCATGGCCGCCCGGTCAGCCGTGCCCGGCGTCGATGGACTGGCGGACGCGAAAGACGCCGCTGGGGTCGTAGCGGGCCTTGACCCGCCTCAGGCGGTCATAGTTCGTGCCGTAGTAGGCCTCGGCCCAGTCCTCCAGGTCCGGATCCGCGAAGTTCTGGAACACGCGCCCGGATCCCCAGGGATGGACCGCTGCCCAGGACCGGGACACCCACCGTTGAGCGGCCGCCGCAGCCGCGGCGGTCGCCGGGGGATCGATCACCGCCGAGTGCTTGAGCTGGAACAGCTCGTCGCGATGGACGAAGGCGGTGGCGTCGGGCGGCACGCGGTTGTACGCCCCGCCCCACGGCATGAAGTCCAGCTCGCGGGACTCGCCCGCTACTCGCTCTGCTGCTAACGCCTCGACCAGCCCGGCGATCGCATCGCCGGACAACGGCCGCCGGAAGAACTCGGACTTGGTGTGGAGGTGCACCCGCTGCGTCGCCTCGAGCGGGCCGCCCCGGCTCGCCCCCTGCTCGGCGCCGAGGTCGGCCCAGAATCGCCGGGTCTCGGGGAAGGACATGCGCGAGTGCCGTGCTGAGGTCGGGTCCGATCCCACCCGCACGACGAGGTCGTCGAGAAGCTCGGCCGCGTCGAGCTCGCCGCCCACGACCGCCGCGTACAGGTCGACAGACGGCGGCTGGTCGAGGTCGCCGGTGGTGGTGACCTTCAGGCTCGCCGCGAGCCCGTCGGGCCCGGTGGGCGACCACGCCTGCCACGCCTCGATCGCCGCGGCGGCCTGGGAGGGCGGCCAGGTCGCATGGATGTTCGTCGCCTCGGGTGCGGGGACGGTGCGGAAGTCGAACGACGTCACCACGCCGAAGCTCCCGGCGCCGGCGCCCCGCAGCGCCCAGAACAGGTCGTCGTGGTGATGCTCGTCGCATCTCACGATCCGCCCGTCGGCCAGGACCACATCTGCGCCGACGAGTTGGTCGGACGTGACCCCGTACGACCGACCGAGGATGCCGAGCCCGCCGCCCAGTGTCAGGCCGGCGATCCCCACCGAGGGACACGTTCCCCCGGGTATGGCCCGGCCCCGCTCCTGGAGCGCGTCGTAGACGGGGCCGAGCCGTGCACCGGCGCCCACGGTCGCACCGCCGTCCGAGACGGTGACCGAGTCCATGAGCGTCACGTCGACGACGACACCTGTGCTGGAGGAGCGTCCGCCGAAGCAGTGGCCACCGCTGCGGGTCGCGCTCGGGAGGCCGTGCCGCACGACGAACGACATGGCCTCGGCGACGTCCTGCGGCGTCGCGCACCTCACGATGCCCCGTGGCCGGACGCCCTCGAAGCGGAGGTTGAACGGCTGGTTGACAGCGTCGTAGGCGGTCGAGTCGGCGAGCACGACCTCGCCGTCGATGCCGTCCTGCAGGCTCCGCCAGTCGGGCGGCGTCTCGTTTCGGTCAGGGCTCATACGGTCGCGGCGGTCGGTGGGAACGGGCTCATCGACGAGCTCCTCGCGTGCTTGTGAGCGGGAAAAGAATCCCCCATTTTCCCGTGCGACGGCAGGTAATCTGTTGGCCGGTCACGGGCGCACGCGGAGGTGCGGGATGGGCGGATCCATCGACCGGCGCGGGCCGTTGACGCGGCGCGCGAACAGGCGTAGGCGGGCGTTGGTCGCCCTGCCGCTCGTCGCGGCACTCCTCGGCTTGGCCGGGTGCGACCTCCGGCCGGGCTTCAACGACTACGTGGTCTTCAGCGGGCTCAACCGCCCGACGGCGATCGAGTTCTCACCCGATGGGCGGGTCTTCGTGGCCGAGAAGCGGGGCGTCGTGAAGGTCTTCGACAACCTGGCCGATCGCACGCCGACCGTCTTCGCCGACCTGCGGACCCAGGTCCACAACTACTGGGACCGCGGGCTGCTCGGGTTGGCCCTGCACCCCGACTTCCCCGCCAACCCGTCGGTGTACGTGCTGTACACCCGTGACGCGGCGCCGGGGGGCTCGGCCCCCAGGTGGGGGAAGCCGGGCCTCGACACCGACCCGTGCCCGACGCCGCCGGGGGACACGGCCGACGGGTGCGTGGTGACGGGTCGCCTGTCTCGGCTCACGGCCAACGGCAACGTGTGGACGGGTTCCGAGGACGTGCTGATCAGCGACTGGTGCCAGCAGTACCCGAGCCACTCGATCGGCTCGCTCGCGTTCGGCGCCGACGGTGCCCTCTACGCGTCCGGCGGCGAGGGTGCCAGCTTCAACTGGCGGGACTACGGCCAGGACGGGGACCCGCTGAACCCCTGTGGTGACCCGCCGGGCGGCGTCGGCGCCACCCTGACGCCGCCGACCGCCGAGGGTGGGTCGCTGCGCGCACAGGACGTGCGCACGCCGGCCGACCCGACGGGGCTCAGCGGCACCATCATCCGCATCGATCCCGACACGGGCGAGGCCATGCCCGACAACCCGATGGCCGCCTCGCCCGACCCGAACACGCGCCGGATCATCGCGTATGGGCTGCGCAATCCCTTCCGTTTCACCGTCCGGCCCGGCACCGACGAGCTCTGGATCGGGGACGTGGGCCAGGACACCTGGGACGAGATCAACCGCTCGATCGGCGGCGACGGCCAGGTGGACAACTTCGGCTGGCCGTGCATGGAGGGTGCGGCCCGCATGCGCGGGTTCGACATCCTCGACCTCGATCTGTGCGAGTCGCTCTACGCAGCCGGCAGTGCCGTGCCGCCCTTCTTCACGTACCACCACGACCAGCCGATCGTGAACGAGACGTGCTCCGCCACCCACGGCACCGCGGTCTCGGGGGTCGCGTTGTCGCCACCCGACGGGCCCTATCCCGATGCGTACGACGGTGCGTTGTTCTTCTCCGACGCGTCGCGGGGCTGCATCTGGGCAATGCGGGCGGGCCCGAACGGGCAGCCCGACCCCGCCAGGATCGAGTGGTTCCATCAGGCGGCCACGTCGCCCGTGGAGCTCGAGATCGGGCCGGGCGGGGAGCTGTGGTACGTCGACCTGTTCGGCGGTGCCATCCACCGGATCGGCTACTCGTCCACCAACTCGCCCCCGGACGCCGCGTTCACTGCGGCGCCGGCTTCGGGCGACCCGCCCCTGACCGTGTCGTTCGATGCCGCGGCGTCCTCCGACCGTGACCCGGGGGACCAGCTCGCCTACGCCTGGGACCTCGACGGCGATGGCGAGCTCGACGCAACTGGCCGCACCGCCACGATGACCTACGACACGATCGGGGCACGGCGCGTCCGGCTGACCGTCGTCGACAAGGCCGGCGCGGCCGACTGGACCGAGACGACGATCCGGGTTGGTACCCAGCCGCCAGTGCCGGTGATCGATACGCCCGCCGACGGGGCGTTCGCCGCGGTGGGCGACGCGATCGGCTTCACCGGCCACGCCACGGTTTCGGGCCAGGAGGTGCCGCCGTCCGCGCTCTCATGGTCGGCCGACATGCTGCACTGCACCGACACGGGCTGCCACCGGCACCCCGACATCTTCGCCCTCGACGGATCGGCGTCGGGCTCGCTGACGGTGCCCGATCACGCCTACCCGGCTCACATCGAGCTGCACCTCGCGGCGACCTGGGATGGCGAGACGGTCACGACCACACGGCGCATCGACTACCGCACCGTCGACGCCACGCTGACCGCCGACGCGTCCGGAGCGACCGTGGAGCTCGCCGCGCACACCGGCCTGGCACCGGTGACGCAGGCGCTGCCCGTCGGGTCGCGCGTCACGATCTCGGCCGCGGACACGGTGAGCAACGAGCTCGGTGACTTCTTGTTCGCCGGCTGGTCCGACGGCGGCGCCCGCACGCACGAGATCGTCGTGCCGCCCCAGCCGATCACTCTCACCGCCCACTACGCGAGCTCGCCACCTCCCCCGTAGCACGGCGTCACGCGGAGGGCGTGAGCTCGAAGTGCACGGTGTGGCCGGTCTTGCGGCGACCCAGCCGATGGGCCAACGGCACGAGGACCCCGTGGAGCAGCGGATGCTTGCGCCGCAGCAGCTGCGCGGCGTGCCGCTCCTCGGTGGCGACCAGGCGGCGCGCCTCGGCCGGGACCGGCGTGCCCGTCGGGTTGCCACGCGTGGTCGACGGAGTCAACTCGGCGTGGCCGTTGTTGCGCAGCCGCTTGGTCTTGCCCGCCTTCTCGTAGGTGCGGACGTAGGCGTGGTCGCCGTCCACCGCGACGCTGAGCGGCGTCGGGACCGGCCTGCCATCACGCCGGAAGGTGGTGAGCACCGCGGTCTTCTGCTCGACGAACGGCGCCAGGCTGGGCTCGCACGTGGGTTCGACGCGGCCGACGACATGGTGCAGCTGCCGCAGCCGCCGCACGAGCCCGATCGCGATCAGCACCGACGCCAGCCCCAGCAGCCAGGGGTCGCTGTTGCGTCCACCGAGGTCCAGGTCGACCGCGTGGTTGACGGCGTGGATCGTGTTGCCTACGAGGAACCCCGTCAACACCACGGCCAACGGGTCGCGCCACAGCACCGCCAGCACCAGCGTGACACCGATTCCGATCTGGAACGCCCCCACGTCGTGCAGGAAGTGCGTGTGCTCGGGGAATCGGACCGCCTCGGCGAACGAGCCCGGCCAGAACAGCGCCCACACGCCGGCGACGAGGGCGAAGGCGGCGGCCAGCAACGCGACGCTGACGACGTACGCGTCGGTTGCCGGCGTTCCCCCTGTCCCGGTCGCCGTCTCGTGCCGTTCAACTGCGGTCATCGCGTATGCCTCCTGCTGCCTGTGCCATTGCTTGGTGGGGTTGGATGCGGCGCCGCCTCGTGGTGGCGCCGCTGCGCTCGTCCATCACCCCCTCAGACGAGATGGCGCGCCCGCCTGTGACAGCGGACGCTCTCGTCGGCGCTTGCCGAGCACGCCGATTCAGTCGGCCCCGGGGGCCTGGGGCGAGCCGGTCGCCTCGGCGGCGGCCGAGGCACTCAGGGCGCGTAGGCGCTGGGTCAGCTGGTACCGCTGGTGGGCGGGCACGGCCATCGCGAACGCGGTGAGGCCTGCGATCGTCGCCACCCACAGGTTGCTGTCACTCAGCGCACCTGCGGCCAGCCCGGCGGTGACGCCAATGAGTGCGCTGTTGATGATGCCGACGGTCCCGGGCGCGCTCAGCAGCAGCTGCCATTGCCCCGGCCGGAATCCCTCGAGCCTCAGGACGTCCTCCAGGCGGTCACCCGTTGCCGGCAGACTGAGGTAGCTCGCCAGCCCGGGCGCCGCATCGATGTAGAACCGCCGCAGACGGTTCATCCGCCGAACGTAGACGGTGTCGTCGATTGACGTCTGCAGCACGCGCTCGAACGTCGTCAGGCCGAGGAACACAAGCACTGGGAACAGCACGAGCCCGAAGGTGTAGAGCGCCGTCCGCGAGCTCTGGGCGGCGAACGCCACCGCCACGAGCCCGGCGGACACCGAACCGAGGAAGATGCTGGCGCGGCCGTTGGTCTCGGAGATCGTGGCGCCGCGGGCGGATGCCAGGTTGAAGTGCTCGGTGGTCACGAATGCGACCGCCGCCTGCGGATCGTCCCGCAGCGCGGCCGCCAGGTCGTCCGGCATGGTGCTCGTCCTCTCTCGAAGCCTGCGGCCCTTGATACCAGCGACCCTCGACGCGCTCTCCCGAGTATCGGCGACGGCGACCACGGGGCGCTCGGGCCCACGTCGCGCGCGCCCGTAAGCGCGGGGCAGGGCGATCAGGCCGGTCCGACGGTCGTGGAGGGAGCCGGCGGGGCGTGCGGGGTCTCCGGGCGCGGCGTTCCGGCGAGTGCCTGGTGGGAAAGCCAGCCGCGGTCCCGGGCGACCCGGTCCGCCGCCTCGACGAGCCGCCTGATGGGCGGCGTCGTCCGGTCCATGGGCCAGACGAGGTCGATGGCCAGTGCGGGCGCCGGCTGGGTCAGCGCGATCAGCGCCAGGCCCCGCGGCAGTTGGTGGCGGAGCGACCCGACGACCAGCCCCACGCCGCGGCCGCGGGCGATGTTGCCCCAGACCGTCGAGCCGGCCGCCTGCTCGTCGAGCCGTGGTTCGAACCCGGCGTCGCGGCAGGCCGCGATGACGGCGTTGTAGTACCCCGGCGCCATGGTCTGCGGCCAGAGCTCGATCGTCTGGCCCGCGAGCGCCGCTAGCCGGACCTGTTGTTCCCCGGCCAGCGGATGGTCGTCCGCCACCGCGGCCACGAATGGCTCCACGCGGACAGGGTGCTGGTCGAGCCCTGGTCCGAGGCCCACGTGGGGCGCCAGGGCGACGTCGACGCGCTCGTCGCCGAGCAGGCGCGGGATGTCCTCGGCGAAGACCTCGCGCGGCCTCACCTTCAGCTCCGGATGATCGGCGGCGAGCGCATCGATCAGCGCGGGCAGCGTCTCGTAGACGGTGGCGAGCGTGTACGCGAGCCGGAGCGTTCCCACCTCCCCCCGGGCGGCGGCCTGCGCCAGCTGCCCGACCCGATCGGCGGCCTTGAGTGCGCGCCGCGCCTCCTGGACGAACGCCTCGCCGGCTGCGGTCAGGTCGACGCCGCGGTTGGTTCGCTCGAACAGCTGGACCCCCAGCGCGTTCTCGACGGCCTTGACCTGCTGTGACACGGCCTGCTGGGCGACGTGCAGGTTGACCGCGGCGCGCGAGAAGCCCCGCTCCTTGGCCACCTCCACCACGTAGCGCATCTGGCGCAGGTCGGGGGTCACCAGCCCCGACCATATATCTCGCTTCGACACAAGCAGGGCTTGTCGCCGGCCGCCCGGATAGGTGTTGGACGGGGACGGCGTCCCGGGTTACACCGACCCCATGCGACTTGCGATCCTGGGAGCCGGCCGCATCGGCGGCAACGCAGCCCGCGTCTGGTCCCGGGCGGGGCATGACGTGACGATCTGCTTCTCCCGGCACCCGGATCAGCTCGCGGCGCGCGCGGCCGAGCTCGGCGATCATGTCGCAGCCGCCCCCGTCGCGCATGCGGTCGAGCGCGCCGACGTCGTGATGCTGGCGGTGCCCTGGGGCGCCATCGACCAGGCGCTGCAGGAGGCCGGGCCGCTCGCCGGCAAGGTGGTGCTCGACGCTACCAACCAGTTCGGCACCGGCCCCATGCCGGCCGACGGCCAGACGGCGGCCGAGTTCAACTCGGCGCGCATGCCCGGCGCCCGGTACGTGCGCGGGTTCAACACGCTGACATCCGGCTTCCAGGCCGAGGCCTCGACCCGTGCCGGCGACGAGCGCGCCGTCCTGTTCATCTGCGGCGACTACCCCGCGGCCAAGGACATCGTGGCCAAGCTGATCGAGGACGCAGGGTTCGTGGCCGTCGACCTGGGGTCGAACGCGCACGCCGGTGTCATGGAGGCCCCCCGACGGCCGGGCTCCGTCTACGGCGAGGAGTACCGGCTCCCCGAGGCGCAGGCCGCCGCGGAGGCCGTGCTCCAGGGCCGGGTGATCCCACCCAACCCCCACTACTGACGCGATCCGGGGAGCGATGATGAACGACGAGGACGCGCCCAGCGACGAACCGACGCTGTTCGAGTGGGCCGGTGGGTTCCCGGCCCTCCGGCGGATGACCCGCATCTTCTACGAGACCCACGTACCGGAGGACCCGCTGCTGGCTCCGTTGTTCGCCGACATGCTGCCGGACCATCCGGAGCGCGTCGCGGCGTGGCTCGGCGAGACCTTCGGGGGCCCCAGCCTGTACACGGATGCGTACGGCGGCTACGACCGCATGGTCTCTCGGCACCTCGGCAAGGCCCTCACCGAGGAACAGCGGGCGCGCTGGACCAGCCTGATGATCCAGTCGGCCAACGAGGCGGGCCTGCCGACGGACCCCGAGTTCCGGGCCGCATTCGTCTCCTACCTCGAGTGGGGCACCCGCATCGCGGTCGAGAACTCGACGCCGGGCGCCACTCCCCCACAACACATGCCCGTGCCTCGCTGGTGGTGGGTCTGCGACGCTAGACCGGGCTCGCGCGTGTCCGCGCTCGCGGCCGAGCGCGACGCCCAGGAGGAGGAGCAAGCCATGCAGCTACCCGACCCCGACGAGGACGTGAGCTTCGCCGGCCACATCCAGCCGCTGTTCCGGACCAAGGACCGCGAGGCCATGCGGTTCGCGTTCGATCTATGGTCCTACGAGGACGTGAGCCGGCACGCCGACGCCATCCTCGGCCGGCTCACGGCCGGCAGCATGCCCTGCGACGGCGCGTGGCCCCAGGACAGGATCGAGGTCTTCGAACGCTGGGTCGCCGGCGGCACGCCGCCGTGAGCGCGACGGTCGACATCCTCCGGCCCGACCAGCCCAAGCGGGTGCTGATCGTGGCGTCGAACCCGGCGGTCTCCACCGTGACCGGTTGGCCGGTCGGCTTCTGGTGGTCGGAGCTCACCCACCCGTGGTGGGAGTTCACGGAGCACGGCTACGAGGTGGAGATCGCCAGCCCGGAGGGCGGGGCGCTCCGGGCCGACTCCTGGAGCGATCCCCGCGACGAGAGCGGCTACTCGGCCCATGACCTGATCAGCCTGGGCTTCATCGACTCGCCCACCCATGCGGCGCTGGTCGAGTCGACCACACCCCTGAGCGAGGTCGCGGTGGACGCCTTCGATGCCGTCCTCTTCGTGGGCGGCCAAGGCCCGATGTTCACGTTCGTCGACAACGACGAGGTGCACAGGGTCCTGACCGGCTTCCACGAGGCCGCGAAGCCCGCCGCCGTCATCTGCCACGCCACGGCGGTCCTGCTGACCGCACGGCGCCCGGACGGCAGCCTCCTCGTCGAGGGCAAGACCTGGACCGGCTTCGCCAACTCCGAGGAGCAGTTCGCCGACGACTTCGTCGGCCGCCGGATCCAGCCGTTCTGGATCGAGGACGAAGCGCGGAAGCTGGACGACACCAACTTCATCGTCCAGGGACGCTTCAGGGCGCACGCGGTGCGCGACGGCAACCTCATCACCGGCCAGCAGCAGTACTCGGGCGCAGCGGCCGCCCGGCTGATCATCGCCGCGCTCGGGACCTAGTGGGCGCTCGCGGAAGTTCCGTGGATGTATCGCCGTGTCAGATTCGTCGCTGGCGAGGACGCAGGAGGAAGGCGCAGCCAGCGGCTGCGGCGACGACGAGGACGACGTCCAGCGGCGAATCTGGCCGGCGAGACGC
>DATFVX010000069.1:0-12758 GCA_035259985.1 Acidimicrobiales bacterium
ATTAATCCTGTGATTATGAGACTCGACGTCAATTATGACAAGGACGAAGGTGAACGCGAGAACGCGTTCTACCTAGACTGCGGGGCATGCCCGGGCGCTACACGATCATCTCGGCCGACTGCCACGCGGGGGGCAGCCACAAGCAGTACCGCGAGTACCTCGACCCGAGGTTCGTCGACGACTTCGACGCGTGGCGCGCCAAGTACAAGAACCCCTTCCGCGACCTCGGTGACACCCGGCGCTATCGCAACTGGGACAACGAGATGCGCAACAGCCAGCAGCTGGCGGACGGCATCGTCGGCGAGGTCATCTTCCCCAACACGGTGCCGCCGTTCTTCCCGAACTTCGTGCTGTTCGCCCAGCCCCCGAGGCCCGAGGACTACGCGCACCGCCTGGCCGGGATCCGGGCCCACAACCGCTGGCTGGTCGACTGGTGCGGGGAGTTCCCCGAGCGGCGGGCCGGCATCGGGCAGATCTTCCTCAACGACGTCGACGACGCCATCGCCGACGTGCGCTGGATCAAGGAGCACAACCTCCGCGGGGGCATCCTGCTGCCGAACATCTCGCCCGACGTGCACTGGGTGAAGCCGCTCTACGACCCGATCTACGACCCGCTGTGGGCGGTGCTCGAGGAGCTCGAGGTGCCGGTCAACGTCCACGGCGGCACCGGCGTGCCGGACTACGGGCCGTACCCCGTGTCGATGCTGCTCTACATCAACGAGGTGCCGTTCTACTCGCAGCGGCCGCTGGTGCAGTTCATCCTCTCGGGCATCTTCGAGCGGTTCCCGCGCCTGCGGTTCGTGGTCACCGAGAGCGGCTGCGCCTGGGTTCCGGGCCTGCTGGACCGGCTGGACAAGGTGCTGGCGCGCATCCGCAAGACGGGGGCCACCGGGGAGATCCGCTACGGCGCCGAGCACGTGCTCGCCCGCTCGGCGACCGAGTACTTCCACCAGAACGTGTGGATGGGCGTGAGCCAGCCGGGGCCGGCCGACGCCGCCGCCCGCCAGAAGATCGGGCTCGATCGCTTCATGTGGGGCAGCGACTACCCCCACGACGAGGGCACGTATCCCTTCACCCGCGAGCACCTGCGGGCGCTGTTCCACGACACGGACCCGTCCGAGCTGCGCCGGCTGCTGGCCGGCAACGTCGCCGAGCTCTACGGCTTCGACCTCGACGCCCTCGCGCCGCTGGCGGCGGAGTACGGGCCCACGATCGACGAGATCGCGACGCCGCTCACCGAGATGCCCGACGATCCCAACGAGGCGTTGCTCAACTCGGTCAACAAGTGGCTCTGAGCGCCCCGCGGCGGCACCCGGAGGCCATAGGTTCCGCCTCCCCGAGCCCCAGGCAATGGGTTCCGAATTCCGAACCTATTGCCTCGCCCTCCCGGGTGCGGGACCCATTGCCTCCGGAGATTCGGCGCCCGTAGCGGCGTCAGGCCGCCTTCCGGTACCTCGCCTCGGCGATGCAGTAGATCCCGAAGGCGAACAGGCCGACCGCAATCACCCACAGGAGCGCCGTTCCCCAGTCCTCGTTCGACAGCTCGATCAGGGCGCCCGACGGGCCCCTGGCGGTCCTCGACTCGAACGCGATCGCGGCCTGGATGAAGAAGTAGCCGATGACGCCGAACACGAGCGACTTCGCGGTGTAGCCGATCAGCCCGAGGCGCACCACCCACGACGATCGTCCGGCGTCGAGGCGTTCGGCGAACTTCCGGTTGATGACCTGCTTGCGGAAGTTGTACGCGGCGTAGCCGATCACCGCGGCGCCGAGGATGCCGACCAGCCAGCGGCCCGCCGGCCAGTCGAACAGGGTCGAGGCCGCCTGCTGTGAGCCCTCGTCGCCCGATTGCGCATTGCCGGCCGTGTCGCCGGATCCCGTCCAGTTGTCGATGGTGACCACCAGCGTCGTGACCGCGAGCGCCGTGTAGATGATGCCGAGCACCGCGTACCTGACCCGGTCCTTGGGCTCGCTGCCTTCGACGGGATCTCCCATCAGCACACAGAGAAGGCGCCAGACGGCGAGCGCGAACAGCCCGATGGTCAGCGCGACCAGCAGGAACTTGCCGAATGGCTGCTCCGCGACCCAGGCCACCGCACCCTGGCTGGTGGCGGCCTCGTCCTTCTCGCCCAGCGCGATGCGAATGGCGAGGAAGCCGACGATTGCCGCCACCACGCCTTGCCCCACGAGCCCCAGCCGCCCGATCGGTTCCTTCCAGTCGCGCGTCCTCGCCGCGACTGCCCGACCCCGACCACCGGCAGCGACCGTCATGGCTTTACCTCCGCGCGTAGCCTTCGCACGGTAGGAGCCTTACCCCCGTGTGCGGTCGGGAAGACTCTGGGGTGGACACCGCCTGTGACCAGGAAAACGCTGCTGATCGTCCACCACACGCCCTCGCCGGCGCTCCACGCGTTGTTCGAGGCGGCGCGGTCCGGGGCGACGGATCCCCAGATCGGCGGCGTCGACGTGGAGGTGCGCCCGGCGCTCGGAGCGACCGCCGTCGACGTGCTCGAGGCGGACGGGTACCTGCTGGGGACGCCGGCCAACCTCGGCTACATGTCCGGCGCCCTCAAGCACTTCTTCGACACCGTCTACTACCCGTGCCTCGAGGCCACGGTCGGCCGGCCCTACGGCGTGTACATCCACGGCAACAACGACACCGACGGCGCCCTGGCGGGGATCGAGAAGATCGTGACCGGGCTGCGCTGGCGCGCCGCGCAGGCGCCGGTGGCGGTGATCGGGGCGCCGGCCCAGTCCGATCTCGACGCCTGCTGGGAGCTGGGCGCCGCCGTCGCCGCCGGCCTTTCGCTCGAGGCCGGCTGACGGCGCCCGTCCGCCGGCTCACGGCCGCCGGCGGATCACGAGGGTGGTGCAGTCCGCCGTGGCGGGGGGCGTGAACGCCGCACGGGGGATGCGCGGGCCCAGCCCGACCACGTGGTCGCGGCCCCAGCGGCCGGCTCCGGGCGCCCCGCCCAGCGCCCAGCGCCGCCCGACCCAGTGCGGGAGCACGACGTCGGCGGCCACCAGGCGCGAGCCGGGGGCCAGGAGGCGCCGCAGGATGGCGGTCGTGGCGCCGAACGGTGGGTTGGCCACGACCCGGAACGGGTGGCGCGGCAGCCGGAGGTCGGTCGCGTCGGCGCGCACGACGGTCACCGGGTCGTTTGCGAACCGTGCGCGCAGGACGTCGATCCGCCGGGGATGGAGCTCGACGGCGATCACCCGCGCCCCGGCCGCGACGAGGGCGGCGGTCAGGGCGCCGGTGCCGGCGCCGATGTCGACGACGAGGTCACCGGGACAGACGTGCGCGTCAGCGACGATACGGTCGGCCCATCGCGGGGACAGCCGGTGCCATCCCCATCGTGCCTGCCCGGAGGCGGGCACGACGCACCATCACGCAAACGGTCATGCGCCTCACGGTACCGGCGCCCGGCGTGCGGGCCGGCGGCATTTCCCGGGCGACCGCCGGCGGACCGGGTCGTCACACGCGGAACGCGTCGATCACGTCCGCGAACCCCGACACCGACTTGGGGGTCGCCACCCCGGGCAGGCTGACGATCGCGGTCTGCACCCCGACCTCCGCGAGCTGGCGGTAGCGCCCGATGTGCTCGTCGACGGTCGGTGCGTCGGCGGTGCCGAGGTGCGTCACGACGATCGTCTCGGGGTCGCGGCCCACGGTGGCGCAGTGCCGACGCAGCACCTCGAGCTTCTTGCTGACCGTGTCGGCGTCGCCCAACAGGTTGCACATGTCGGCGTGGCGGGCGACCAGGCGCAGGAGGCGGTTCTCGCCGGAGCCGCCGATCAGGATCGGGATGCGCTCCTGCAGCGGCCGCGGGTAGCAGACCGCCTCCGTGACCTCGATCGTGCGGCCCGAGTACGCGGGCGTGCCCTTGCCCCACATGATCGGCAGCAGCTCCAGGGCGTCCTCGAGGAGCGAGAACCGCTCGGGGAGCGGTGGAAAGCGCCAGCCGTACGCGGTGTGCTCGCGCTTGAACCAGGCGGCGCCGATCCCGCAGATCGCGCGCCCGCCCGAGAGCACGTCGAGCGTGGCCAGGATCTTCGCCAGGTGGGCGACGTTGCGGTACGTCACGCCGGTCACGAGCGTTCCGAGCCGCACCGTCGTCGTGCGCCCGGCCAGGTACGACAGCGTCGTGTAGCTCTCGAGCATGTCCTCCCAGTGCGGCCCGATCGACGGGACCTGCATGACGTGGTCCATGACCCAGAGGGTGGTGAAGCCGGCGTCCTCGGCCGCGGCCGCCACGTCGGCGAGGCGGCCGCGGGTCTCGGCCGGGCCGCCGGGCCAGCCGAATCGGGGAACCTGCAGGCCGAACTCGAGGGGCAGCGGGTCTTCCCTCTGCCGGTCGCTGGCATCCGGTGCCGCCACGAGGTCGGTGGCGACCACCGTGACCGGCCCGGGCGGATGGACGGCGGTGAACCCGTCGTCGGCGACGCTGTCGCGCGCCCGCGGCCACCCCAGGAGCATCGAGGACAACACGTTGGGCGGGACGGGGCGCGGGCGCTCGCGGTTGCGCTTCCGGCACTCGGTCGGCTCGACGTCGAACACGACCGCCACCGCGGGCACGCCCGCGCGGCCGGCGGCGGCCACCCACGCGCGGCGCCGCTTGTCGTCGGTGCCCAGCGAGTCGATCACCGTCGTCAGCCGCCGCCGGAGCCGCCGTTCCACCACCAGCTCGAGGACGTCGAAGGCGTCCTTGCCGGCGCGCTGGTCGTGCTCGCCCTCACCTACGACCGCGCGCAGTTGGTCGGACGACACCACCTGATCCGGCGGGAACTCCTCCATCGCCCAGCTCGTCTTGCCCGACGCCGGCGGCCCGACGAGCACCACCAACGATCCCTCCGCCAGGCGAATGGGGTGCGCGTCCTGTCCTTGAACGCCGGGATCCTCGCTCATCACCCGTCAGCTTGCCGCAGCGTCACCCCGGAGCGAAGGCCTCGAGCGTTGCCGGCACGTCTCCGAGCGGATACAGGATCGGCGACGTGCACCCGGTGGCGACGTACTCGGCCACCTTGGCACGGCACTCGTCGGCCGTCCCCGCGGCGCACAGCATCTGGACCACCTCGTCGGGCACCAGCTTGCTGGCGGCCACCACCTCGTCGTGGCTCGCGGGCCAGGTGAGCACCCGGCCGATGTCGTCGAGCAGGCCGGCGGGCACGCCGGACGCCGCCATGATGTGGGGCTGCTGGCCCAGGTACTGCGTCACGAGCAGGCGGGCGGCGTCGAGCGCGGCGCCGCGGTCGGCGTCGAGCGAGCACACCACCAGCTGGGGCCGGTCGACGTCGGCCAGCGTGCGCCCGGCCCGCTCGGCGCCGGAGGCCAGCGCCTCCAGGGCGCGCACGTTGTAGGCGGGGGACACCAGGTAGTTGAGCACCGCGCCGTCGGCGATCTCCCCGGCCAGCTCCATCATCCGCATGCCGGTGGCGCCGATGTAGATCGGCACCTCCTTGGCCCGCCGTTCCTGGTGGACGTAGTCGAGCTCGACCCCGTCCAGGTGGACGTGAGCGCCGTCGTAGGTGACGGGACCGTCGCAGCGGAGCAGCGCACGCAGTGCCTGGACCACCTCGCGCATGACCCGGAGCGGGCGGGTCCGTGCGACCCCCACCTTGGTCGCCAGGGGGTCCCACCAGGCGCCCAGCCCGGCCCGGATCCGCCCGGGTGCCAGGTCGTCGAGGGTCGAGAACAGGGAGGCGAGCCGCGCGGGGTTGCGGGTCCAGACGTCGATGACGCCCGACCCGACGGCGATGCGCTCGGTCGTGGCGGCGAACGCCGCCATCGGCACCGTCGCCTCGCGCACGAGCCTGCTGTCGGCCTGCCAGACGGCGGAGAAGCCCAGCGCCTCGGCCCTGCGCACGAAACCCATCGCCTCCCGAATGGGGTGGGCGTCCTGGACGTAGAGCGCCATCGGCACCCCCTCCAGGCCCGAACTTGCGGTGGTTACCGCCCGCATGGGGGCCCCTTCCACCGCACGTTCGGGCTCGGGAGTCGCCGGCTCACAGCCGGGCCCACAGCCGCTGCGCCTCCTCCCAGGCCCGCGCCCGGATCCGCTCGGAGTCAACGCGGGTGCACACGCCGCCGTCGACCACGATCTCGCCGTCCACCACGACCCGCTCGGCCCGCACGCCCGGCGTGAATGCCAGGTACCCGGGGTCGGCGCGGTCGGCCGTCCACGTCACCTCGTCGCCGAGCACCTCGGGCACCAGCTCGGCGCCGGCCGCCAGCCAGCCCCACGCGTCCTCGGGGCTGGCGGTCACGTCGTCCGCCCGCTGCGCCGCGTACGCGAGTGCGAACTCGTCGAGCATGGCGGCGCCGATCCCGTCGCTGCCCAGCACCACCCGGCTGCCGGCGGCGGACCACCGCGCCGGGCGGGCGTAGCCCACGCCGTTGTTGAGGTTGGACCGGGGGTTGTGGGCGATCGTCCCCGCCAGCGGCGGATCGACGTGAACGCAGTGGGCCAGCAGCCAGTCGTCGGCGGCATGCGGGCGCAGCCGTGCGGCGGCGGCGGCGTCCACGGCGTCCTCGCCCACGTGGATGTGCACGCCCACGCCGAGGTCGGCAGCGAGGCCGGCGACGGCAGCCAGGGTCTCGTCGCCCAACGTGAAGCAGGCGTGGGCCCCGACCAGGCCGCGCCCGCCGGCGCGCAGGAACCGCTCGTTCTCAGCCAGGCCGGCCTTGGCGCCCGCGGGCCCGTGGCGGTCGGTGACCTCGTAGGCGCACAGCACGCGCACGCCCACCTCGGCGCACGCAGCGGCGATCACGTCGAGGCTGCCGTCGATCGCCGACGGCGAGGCGTGGTGGTCGACGATGGCGGTGGTGCCCGCCTCCAGCGCCTCGACCGCACCGAGCAGCGCCGACCACCGGATCGACTCGGGGTCCAGCGCCACGTCGAGCCGCCACCAGACCCGCTCGAGGATCCCCGTGAAGTCCGTCGGCGCGACGGCGGGGGGCGGCATGCCCCGGGCGAGCGTCGAGTACAGGTGGTGGTGGGCGCAGACGAGCCCGGGAGTGGTCGACCGAACGACCGCCAGGGAACCGGGCGACGATGGGGTTCGGGGGCGCAGGCCCCGAGGAGGCGCGCTCACGACGCCGGCGAGCCGCTCCGGCGCATCGGCAGCACCGCCCGCCACTCGCCGTCGAGGTCGTGGAGCGCCGCCGCCACCGCGCCGGCCGTGGGCACCAGCCCGATCTCGCCCACGCCCTTGATCCCGTAGGGCGCTCGGGGCTGCGGGCGCTCGACCAGGATGGTCTCGATCGGGGGCACATCCTTGGCCCGCAGGATCCCGAGCTGGCGAAGGGTCATGGCCGTGGGGCGGCCCAGCTCGTCGGTGGGGAAGTCCTCGGTGAGCGCATACCCGAGGCCCATGTGGACGGAACCGACGACCTGGCCCTCGCACAGCCGGGGATTGACGGCACGGCCCACGTCGTGGGCTGCGATCACCCGCTCGATGTCGCCGGTCTCGCGGTCGATCACCACGAGCTGGGCGGCGTAGCCGAACGCCGAGTGGATGGTCGGATCCGCGACGGAGCCCACTGCGTCGGTCCAGTCGACCCGGTGCTCACCCTCGTAGTCGATGCCGGGGCGGCAGCCGTCGGCGCAGGCCGCCCGGCAGGCCGCGGCCACCGAGCCCGCCGCCATGAGCGTGCCCCGGCTCCCGGTGGTCTGGCCGGCGCCCAGCTCGCGGGAGGTGTCGACCACCACCCGCACCCGTTCGGGGTCGACGGCCAGCTCCTCGACGGCCACCTGCAGGGCAACCGTGTGGACGCCCTGGCCCATCTCGGTCCAGCAGTGGCGCACCTCGACCCCGCCGTCGTCGCCGAACCGCACCACGGCCTTGGCGACCTCGACGGCGCCGTTGCCGAGGCCCGAGTTCTTGAGCCCGAGCCCCAGCCCGACCGCCTTGCCGGCGGAGACGGCCTCGTCGTAGCGGGGCTTGACGGCGTCGAGGCAGTCCCGCGCGCCGAGGCAGCCGTCGTCCATGAGCTGGCCTGGCCCCCACGTCGATCCGGGCGTGACCGCGTTGTGGGCCCGCATCTCCCACGGATCGAGCCCGGCGGCCTCGGCCAGCCGGTCGATCAGGCCCTCGCTGGCGAACTGGGCCTGGTTGGCGCCGAAGCCCCGGAACGCCCCGCACACCGGGTTGTTGGTGCGCACGGCGACGGCGTCGACGTCGATGGCGGGCCAGGCGTACGGACCGCCGGCGTGGCCTGCGGCACGCTCCAGCACCTTCATGCCCACCGAGGCGTAGGGCCCGGAGTCGCCGACGATGCGCGCCTTCAGCGCCGTGAGCCGGCCGCCGGCGTCGCACCCGGCCCAGGCCTCGATCCGGACCGGATGGCGCTTGGGGTGGACGCGCAGGGACTCCTCGCGGCTGAAGGCGCATTTCACCGGGTGGCCCAGCAGGTGCGCGGCGAGCGCCGTCTGGGTCTGGTTGCCGCAGTCCTCCTTGCCGCCGAACGCGCCGCCGTTGGCGACGAGGTGGACGAGCACCCGGTCCTCGTCGACGCCGAGCACGTCGGCGATCTGGCGGCGGTCGTCCCACACCCCCTGGCCCCCCGAGAACACCTCGAGCCGGCCGTCGTCGAGGGGCACGGCCAGCGTCGCCTCGGGCTCGAGGAAGGCGTGCTCGATGCGCTGCGTCTGGAACACCTCGTGCACCACGTGGGCGCTGGCCGCCAGGGCGTCGTCGATGTCGGCGGCCCCGCGGGCGTATGCGGTGCGGGACAGGACGTTGGGGGCGCCGGGGTCGCCCACCTGCCACACCGCCGCCTCGGTCGATCCCATCGCCGCCAGCGGGTCGACGATCGGCGCCAGCGGCCGGTACTCCACCTCCACGCGCTCCGCCGCGGCCCGCGCGGTCGCCCGGTCACCGGCCACGACCAGCGCCAGCACGTCGCCCGAGTACGACGTCCGCCCGCCCACCGGGATGAAGACGGGCCAGTCGCGGTTGATGAGGCCAATCCGCAGGTCGCCGGGCACGTCCGCGGCCGTCAGCACCCGTTCCACGCCGGGCATCGCCTGCGCCGAGCTCGTGTCGATCGCCACGATGTCGGCGCGGGCGTGCTCCGACAGCACGACGGCGGCATGGAGCATGCCCGGAACCCGGAGATCGTCGATGTAGGGCTTGTCGCCGAGGGCCATGTCCGTGGCCTGGTACTTGGCTCCGTCGCTGCCGACGCCCCCGGGGCGGCCGTTGCCCTTGGTGGCCGGCGGCGGCACCGGGGTCTCGCCGCCCGACGCCAGCAGCTCGACCGCGTCGAGGATCGAGTGGTAGCCGGTGCAGCGGCACAGGTGGCCGCCGAGGTGGCGGGCCGCCTTGTCGCGCGTCAGGGCGGCCCCGTCCTTGTCGAGCAGGTACTTGGCCCGCATGACGATGCCGGGCGTGCAGAAGCCGCACTGCAGGGCCCCCGTGGCGGAGAAAGCGCCGGCGAGCCGGTCGCGCTCGGCCCGATCGATGCCCTCGAGCGTGGTGACCGCCCGCCCCGCCACCCGCTCGAGCGCCAGGGAGCAGGCGACCATGGGCTTGCCGTCCACCAGCACGGTGCAGCAGCCGCACTGACCTGACGGCGAGCAGCCGTCCTTGGGGCTGGTGACGTCGAGCTCCTCCCGCAGGGCGGCGAGGAGGTGGGGGTGGTCGCCGACCTCGACCGGGCCGCCGTTGAGGGTGAAGGACACCGCCACGGCTCCACACTGCCAGACCTCATCGAACCGTCAAGCCGTCGGGCTGAGGCCGAGGGGCCTGCGCCCCGGCGAGACCGGGGTCGATTCGCCCGACCGTGTCGGCCGGGCGCCTACCCGCCTGCCGTGGCGGCCCACGCGACGTCGTCGACCGCCAGCCACGGCGCGACGGCGACGGCCGTTGGCGTCACACCGGCGAAGGCCACGACGTCCCGATGCAGGTGGGATTGGTCGGCGTAGCCGCCCTCCGCCGCCACGAGGGCGGGGTCGTGGCCGGCGGCGAGGCGGTGGGCGGCGTGGTCGAAACGGACCAGCTGCGCCGCGCGCTTGGGCTTGATGCCGATCTGGGATCGGAACCGGGCCCACAGCCGCTTGCGGCTCCAGCCGACGTCGGCCGCCAGCTGGTCGACCCGGACCTGGCCCCGGCTGGTCACGATCCGCCCCCAGGCGAACGCGACCTCGGGGTCGACCGCCCGGCCCGCCTCGTGCCGCCGCGCGAGGGCGGCCTCGGCGATCGCGAACCGGTCGTCCCAGGATGCGGCGGCGCGCAGTCGCTCCTCGGTCCGTGCCGCGTCGCGGCCCCAGAGGTCAGCGAGGGTGACCACGGTCCCGCCCAGAAGCGCCGAGTCATCCAGCACGGCGTGCGCAACCACCGGCGACAGCCGCACCTGCAGGCACTGGATGTCGCGGCCGAGCCCTCGAACGCTGCCGGGCGCCAGCCCGGCGACGATGCTGCCCTTCTCTTGCCGACCGCTGGCATCGTCGAGGACGAGTAGCCCATCGCCGAGGTCCACGACCATCGTCACCGCCGGGTACGGGACCACCCGGAGGTCGACGGCTCCGGTGGCACGCTGGCGAAAGCCCGCCATGCTGATTCCCGGCAGTGGACCGGTCCGCGCTGGGGTTGCGATGTCCCACACGGCCGCGGCGCCACTGGCCGACTCGGCGGAGCGCATGCTCGCAGGCTACGAGCCACCTCCCGTGATCGTGCGCCGACGCGACATTCCTCCAAGACGCAGACCCCGGCGCGGGAGGACGCTGACGGCCCGGCACCCGCACCAGAAAGGACAGCCCCGTGCTGCGCTCCCCGATCGACCCGTTCACGCCCGCCGTCGAGCTCGCCGCCGCCATCCGCCGCAAGGAGGTGAGCCCGGTGGAGGTCGTCGACACGTACATCGAGCGGATCGACGACCTCGACCCCCGGCTCAACGCCTTTTGCCACCGCGCCGACGACGACGCCCGCAAGGCCGCGTCTGCCGCCGCCGATGCGGTGGTGCGGGCGGCGTCGGCCGAGGACCTCCCGCCGTTCCACGGCGTGCCGCTGCCGATCAAGGATCTCCTCGACGTCGCCGGATGGCCCACGACCCACGGCTCCGCGGGCGCCGGCACCGCACCGGCGGCCGCCTCCGACCCTGTCGTGCAGCGGTTCGTGGACGCGGGGTTCGTGCTGCTCGGGAAGACCACGACATCCGAGTTCGGCACCGTCCCCTTCACCGAGAACGAGGCGATGGGCACCACGCGCAATCCCTGGGACCCGGACCGATCGCCCGGCGGGTCTTCGAGCGGCGCGGGCGCTGCGGTCGCCTCGGGGATGGCACCCATCGCCCACGCCGCGGACGGCGGCGGGTCGATCCGCATCCCTGCGTCGTGCAACGGCCTCGTCGGGCTCAAGCCCACCCGCGGCCTGGTCACCAGCCTCGCCGTCGACCTCGAGGGCCTGGCCACCAACGGAGTGCTCACGCGCTCGGTCGCCGATGCCGCGGCCGCCATGGACGTGCTCGCCCGCCACGACCCGGCCGCGTGGTGGTCACCCCCGACCCCGCCGATCCCCTTCGCCAGCGCCGTGGCGGCGGCGTCACCGACCGGGCTACGGATCGGCGCCCTCATCCACCCCCCGATCGACGGCCTGAGCGCGGGCCCGTGCGCCGCCGCGGTCTTCGCCACGCTTCGGACGCTCGAATCGGCCGGCCACCACGTCGTCGACACCCGCCTCCCCCTGCCCCCGACCGATGAGCTGATCGCCGCGTTCACGACCATCTGGAACGTCGGCGCCGCCGGGATCGCGCTGGAGGACCCGGACCGGGTCGAGCCCCACAACCGGGCGCTGCGTGACGCCGCCCGAGCGATCGACTCGTGGTCCTACGCAGAAGGCGTGAGGAAGACCCAAGGGTTCTCGCGGCGCATCGTCGAAGCGTTCGTGACCGGCTTCGACCTCCTGGTCACGCCCACCATGGCCTGCCTGCCGCCACCGGTCGGCGCGCTGCGAGCGGGCGCCGACGACGATCCCCTGATGCCCCTGCTGAACAGCTACCCGATGGCCGTGTTCACGTCGCTGTTCAACGTCACCGGCCAGCCCGCGATCTCCGTCCCCGTCCATCACGACGACGCCACCGGCCTGCCGGTCGGCGTCCAGATCGTCGCCGCGCCATGGCGCGAGCACCTCCTCCTCCAGGTCGCTCGCACCCTCGAGCTCGCGGACCCCTGGGCCGATCGCCGCCCGCCGGTCAGCTGACGACGACGGCTCCTTCCGATGGGGATTCGATCGTTCCGGTAGCCTGGTGGTCAGACGGCACCTGGTGCCATCGGCTGGAGGGGACATGTCGGACGACTGTGATCCGACCCGTGCCGAGGTGTTGCGCATCGAGGTCCACTACGAGGGCAGCGATGCCACCCTCGTCCTCGAGGGGGAATTCGACTCGACCGGTGTGGAGAGTTTCGTTGCCTGCGTTGTCGACGCGTTGGGCGCCGATCCGGAGTCGATGGTCATCGACGCGCACGGTCTCACGTTCACCGACTCCTCCGGGCTGACCGCCCTGCTTCGAGCCCGGGCCGCCGCCGGAACCGCCGGCGTCGCCTTCCGGATCCGGGGGCGCTCGCTCGGGCTGCAGCGGGCGATCGTCCACGCCGGCATCGCTGACCTACTGCACGACTAGTGGGCGCTCGCGGAAGTTCCGTGGATGTATCGCCGTGTCAGATTCGTCTCTGGCGAGGACGCAGGAGGAAGGCGCAGCCAGCGGCTGCGGCGACGACGAGGACGACGTCCAGCGGCGAATCTGGCCGGCGAGACGC
>DATFVX010000070.1:0-22995 GCA_035259985.1 Acidimicrobiales bacterium
AGCCCTCTGCGTCTGCCAGTTCCGCCACCCGGGCGGGGTGGTACCAGCAGGCTACGACCGGCCGTAGCCCACCAGGTCGCCATCGCCGCGGAACAGGTGGCGGCGGCCGTCGCTGAACCGCAGGAGCGCCCGGCCGGACAGACGGGAGCCGTCGAGGGCGTCGAGCTCGAGGACGTGCAGCCCCGGCTCGAGCGGGTGGGCCGACGGCGTGCGCACCGTGACCTCCCAGTCGTTGGGGCCCGGGCCCGACTCGCCCTCACGTACGACCACGAACACGTCGGCGTAGCCCAGGCTCACCAGGTCACCGTCGACAAGCAGCCGGCCGAGCAGCATTCGTGTCGAACGCATTCCATGCAACCGTACGTCCGATGGCCGTTCGGCCAACGCGTCATGGTCAATGCGATGGAGTGTTCACCCCGCCTTGGGTCCGACCGGCTCGCCTATGCCGAGCAGGTTGCCCTCGCTGTCGTGGAACCAGACGGCTCGCTCGCCAGTCCCCTTCGACGGGTAGTTGCCCTCGATCTCGGCGATGCCGTCCACGGTCTTCCTGCCCGGGAAGTCGTACTCCTCGAACACGACGCCGCGGGCCCGAAGCTCGGCCACCGTGGCGTCGATGTCGTCGACCTCCCAGCCCATCTGCGTGTGGGCCCCCGACGGCGCCCCGGCAGACGCGAACAGGGCGAACGCCACTCCCCCGCACTCGTAGCGAATGCCGCCTTCTCTCTCCTCGATCGGTTCGAGCCCGAGCTTCTCGGCGTAGAAGCGTCTCGCCCGGTCCAAGTCCTGCGCCGGTAGGCGGGTCGCCACCTTGGATCGTGCGAGCATCCCGGCTTCGGTTGAGTTGGTAGACACCACTACGTCCTCCTGTTCTCCGCAGATGTAGACGGCGGATGCCGGCGAGAGTCATCGCTCACGCCGCCTGGTCGAGGGCGTCGGCCACCGCGGCCCACAGGGCCGTCCGCAGCCGGTCGGCCCTCGCGCCGGTCAGGCCGTTGTGGGTGACGACGCCCTCGATCATGTCGGCCACCACCGCCGGCCAGGGCCGGCCCCGCAATACCACTGCCACGGTGGCGCCGCCGTCGCGCCGGCGCTGGATGGTCCGGGTCAACCCCACTCGCCGCGGCGGGCTGCGGAACGTCGGCGGGCGCACGCCCTGGCGCCGGGCCGCCTCGGTGAGCGACCGGGCGATCCGGGCGAAGCGCAGCGACGTCGGTTCCACCCCGCCCATCCTGCTCGCGCCATATGACAAACAAGCGCGTAGCATGGGACCCCTATGCCGCGGAGCCAGACGCCCTCGTCGTCGAGGCGCAAGGCCCGCACAACCCGGGACCCCCGCAAGCTCGTGGCCGTGCCCTCCGCCGAGCAAGCGGACAGGGCCGCCGAGAGCGGGCACCCGGCCGCCGAGCAGGCGGCCCGGCCCCGGAACGGCGACGGTGGCGGTTCGGAACCAGCGGACCGCGACACCGGCGAGGCCAACAAGTCCAGCAAGGCCCGGACCAGCGACGCGCCGGCGGCCCCCGCGGCACCGGCGCTCGACGATCCCCGGATGTCGGACGTGGACGAGTGGGGCCGCTCCGAGCACCTCCGCGAGCTGCTCCGGAAGATCTACGACCCGATCTACGACCACTGGTTCCGGGTCGAGTGGGAGGGCTTCGACAAGATCCCCACCGAGGGTGGCGCTCTCATGGTCGCCAACCACGCCGGCGCCATCCCGGTCGACGCGCCCTCGATCATGCACGGCATCGAGCGCGAGCTCGGGCGACCCGTCTACGGGCTGGCCGACCAGATCTTCAAGCGGGTGCCGGTGGTCAACCTGGGCTGGTCGCGGCTGGGCGGCGTCCAGGCCCACCCCGACAACGCGTACCGCCTGCTGCGTGAGCAGCACCAACTCGTGATGGTCTTCCCGGAGGGCACCAAGGGCCCCGGCAAGACGTACGCCGAGCGGTACCAGCTTCGCCGCTTCGGGCGGGGCGGGTTCGTGCAGATCGCCATGCGATCGGGCGTGCCGATCATCCCCATGGCCGTCGTCGGCAGCGAGGAGACGATGCCGACCCTGTTCACGCTGCCGATGCTGGCCCGGGCACTGCGCGTCCCCTACTTCCCGGTCACCGCGAACATGCTGCTGTTCGGGCCGCTGGGCCTCGTCGTGCCGTTCCCGGCCAAGATCCGCATCCGGGTGCTCGACCCCGTGCGCTTCGACGTGCCGCCCGACCAGCCCCGGTACTCCCGCAGCCGGGTCATGGACGCGTCCGAGCAGATCCGCCAGACCATCCAGGACGCGGTCCACGACATGCTGCGCACGCGCCGCGGCGTCTGGTCGGGCTAGGGCAGGGACGGGGGAACGGCGACCGCGATGGGACGGCGTGTGCTGATCACGGGGCTCGGCAGCTTCTGGGGCGGCCGGGTGGCCCAGGCGCTCGAGGCCGACCCCAGCGTCGACGTGATCGTCGGGCTCGACACCCGCGAGCCCACGGTCGAGCTCCTGCGGACGGAGTACGTGCGCACCGACGAGGGCTACTCCATCCTGTCGCGCATCGTGCGGGCCACCCAGGTGGACACGATCGTGCACACCTTCCTGGTGGTGGACTCGACCCACGCCCCCAGCCGCCAGGTCCACGAGACCAACGTCATCGGCACGATGAACCTGTTCGCGGCCGCCAGCCAGCCCGAGAGCCGCGTGACCGACCTGGTCGTGAAGTCGTCGACGCTGGTCTACGGCTCGACGTACCGCGATCCCGTCTGGTTCTCGGAGGACACGCCCCGCTCGTCCTCGCCCCGCCATCGCATCGAGCGTTCGCTCATCGAGGTCGAGGCCTACGTGCGCGACTACGCCATCGACAACCCCCAGGTGGCGGTCACGACGCTGCGGTTCTCGAACGTGCTGGGGTCCGACATCGTCACCCCGATCAGCCGGGCGCTGGGGCTCCCCCTGGTGCCGGCGGTGTTCGGCTTCGACCCGAGGCTGCAGTTCGTCCATGAGGACGACGTGGTGCGAGCCATCATGTTCGTGCTCGACCGGCGGCTCGGGGGCACCTACAACGTGGCCGGGGACGGGCTGTTGCCCTGGAGCGAGGTGGCGGCGATCTGCGGCAAGCGCCTGCTGCCATTTCCGCCCTTCGGCCGCCGCCTCTACGCGCCGGCGCTCGCCAGGCTCGGGGTGGACCTGCCGCCCGAGCTGGTCGAACTGCTGACCTACGGCCGCGGGGCGGACAACCGGCGGCTCAAGCAGGCCGGCTTCGAGTACAAGACCACCTCGGCGGGCGCCGTGCGGTCGTTCGCCGAGGCCGCTCGCCTGCGCGGCTCCCTCGGCCGGGCCGATCGCGCCCCCTACCGCTACGAGCGGGACGTCGAGGGCTTCTTCCGCCACTCCCCCGCCGTGGTGCGCGACTAGTCACCGTCACGCGACCCCGGCCTACCGGCCGGAGGTCGACCAGTGCCAGGGCTCGCTGGGGAGGTTGTACAGGCCGTACTCGTCGGCGTGGGCGGCCAGCCAGTCCCAGCATTCGTTGCCGCGGCGGATGGCCCCACCGCCGTTGCAACTGAAGTCGATGGCCAGCCCCCGCTCGTGCATGGAGCTGCCCGGGCGGGCGGTCGGCGGCGAGCACTGCGACGCCGGCATGTAGTAGATGGCGTAGTTGGAAGATCCGCAGTTCTGGCGCCGCAGGGCGATCTGCTTCTGCGGGCTGCGGTATCCGCTGCTGGCGCACAACGACACACCGTCCGCGGCCGCGGCGTTGAGGAGCGCCTGGACGTTGTCGGCGATCGAGGCTGCGACCGTGATGGACCCGCCATGCGGGCAGGTGACCGTCGCCAGCCCGCCGGGGGCGGGCCTCACGACCGCCGGCGGCGGATCGTCCGCCGGCGCGGGCGGCGACGAGTCGCGCTCCCGGGCCGGTGCCGGCGGCGGGGGCTGGTTGGCGGCGGCCGCGGCCGCCCGCGCCGCCGCCTCCTGCGCCCGGCGCTGCCGCTCGGCGGCCTCCTGCATCGCGCGAATCCGGCGGGCGACCTCGGCCTGCTCGCGCACGAGCCGATCCGACAGCGCCCGGTCGAACTCCTTCAGCGACTCGGCCTCGGCCAGCTTGGCGTTGAGCCGCTCCTCGAGGTCGGCGGCGAACGCCTGCTGCTGGGCCAGGGCGGCCTCGACGTCGGCGAGCTCCTGGGCCGCCTCGTCCTTGCGCTCCTGCGCCGCCGCCTCCGCGGCGGTCTTGTTGGCCTGCTCGACCTCCATGTCCTCGTGGGCCTCGTCGAGCTGGTCGAGCACGTCGGCGTCGGTGTCGGCCTGGATCTCGATCATCGCCTGCTTGATCGCGGCGTCCGACAGCGAGTCGGCGCGGAACGCGTCGAGCGCGTTGTCGACCGGCGGGTTGACGAACGACTGGACCACCAGCTCGTCGGCGCGGCGGTTGAGGTCGTCGATCCGCCGCTGGGCGTCGGCGACCGCCTGGACCGCCGCCGCCAGGTCGGCCTCGGCCTCCTCGTGCGCCCGCTCGGCCTCGTCGAGCTCGGCCTCCTGGGTGGCCACGTTGGCCTCGAGCTCGGTCAGCGCCGCCTGGACCTCGGCGTCCTTGGCCTGGAGGGCGTCGACCTGCAGGTCGACCTCGGCACGCTGCGACCGGACCGCGTCCCGGTCCCGCTCGGTCTTCTGCGGGTTGGGCTCGTCGGCCCCGCTGGCCACCGGCGACCACACGACCACGCCCGAACCGAGGGCGACCACGGCGGCGACGAGCGCGAGACGTCGGAACCCGGATGGCACGGCTCTTCCCTGCTCCTTGCTGCTCTTCCCATGAGCGGACAAAGCGGCCGAGAATGTAACGAACGGGGTCGCCGGTGTCAGTAGCGCATTTCAGCGAACGGACGTTTGCCCAGGTAATGGCGTTATCGGCGCCGCCTCGTGCGCCCAATCCGCGGCGCAGCCGAGCACCCAGGCGCGCGCCGCTATGTCGACAATCTCAGTTGCCGTTGGTGGACCAATGCCACGGCTCGCTCGGCAGGTTGTAGAGGCCGAAGCCGGTCGCATTGGCTTGTAACCAGTTCCAGCATTCGTCGCCGGAGCTCACCGTGCCACCGCCGTTGCAGGTGAAGTCGATGGCGAGACCCTGCTCGTGCATCGACGACCCCGGGGGCGCCGTGGGCGGGCTGCACTGCGACGCCGGCATCTCGTAGATCGCGTAGTTCGACGTACCGCAGTGGGCGCGGCGCAATGCGATCTGCTCCGACGGGTCCCGGTAGCCGCCGCCACACAGCATCACGCCATCGGCCGCGGCGGCGTCGAGGAGGGCCTGGACGTTCCCGCCGATGGAGCCGGCCACCGTGATCGATCCGCCGCCCGGGCAGGTGACGGTCGCGAGCCCGCCCGGTGCGGGCGTGATCTGCGCCGGCGCGACGTCGGCGGGCGGGGCCTGCTGCTGCTGGGCGGCCGCGGCCTGCGCCGCCGCCAACTGGGCGGCCAGCGCCTGCTGCTCCCGCGCCAGCCGGTCGGACAGCGCGGCGTCGAGCGTCCGCAGCGACTCGGCCTCGGCCAGCTTGGCGTTGAGGCGCTTCTCGACCTCGGCGGCGAATATCTGCTGCTGGCCGAGTGCGGCCTCGACGTCGTCGAGCTCCTGCGCAGCGGCGCCCCGGGCCTCCTCGGCCTTGGTGGCCGCGTCCGCCTTGCCGGCCTGCTCGGCCGCGAGCGCGTCGTGCGCCTGCGCCAACCGCTCGAGCACCAGGGCGTCGCGCTCCCCCTGCATCTCCAGGACCGCCTGTATGACGGCGGCGTCGGTCATCGACCCTGCCCGCAGCGGCTCGAGCGCGTAGTCGGACGGCGGGTTGACGAAGGAGTCCACCACCAGCCGGTCGGCCTGCTTGTTCAGCTCGTCGATCCGGTGCTGCGCGTCGGCGACCGCCTGGGTCGCCTTGGCGAGGTCCGCCTCGCTCTGCGCCTGGACGCGCCCGGCCTGCTCGAGCTCCGAGCGCTGCTGGGCGACGTTGCGCTCGATCTCGACCAGCGCCGCCTGGACCTCGGCGTCCTTCGCCTCGAGGGCATCGACCTCGATCACGACCTGCGCCTGCCGGGCCCGCACCTCGTCGCGCTGCTTTTCGGTCGCCCCCGGATCGGGCTCCTGCGCGGCGCTGAACGACGGCGTCACCGACACCACGGCCACCACCACGGCCAGGGCGCGGCGCAACCACGCGGCCCGCGTCACTTGCCGTTGGTGGACCAATGCCACGGTTCCCCAGGCAGGTTGGACAGGCCGTAGTCGGCGGCGTGCGCCTTCATCCAGTTGTACGCAGCGCCCCCGTAGCTGATCGTTGACCCGCCGATCGTGAAGTCGATCGCCAGGCCCTGCTCGTGCATCGAGGCACCCGGGCGGGCGGTGGGGGGACTGCAATAGGACGCCGGCATCTGCCAGATCGCGTACTGGCTGCTGCCGCAGTTGGACCGGCGCACGGCGATCTGGTCCGCGGGGTCGCGGTAGCCGTTCCCGCACATGGAGATGCCGGCCTCGGCGGCGGCCGTGAGCAGGCGGCCGATCGGCTTGGCGATGTCACCGGCCACCTGGATGCTGCCTCCCGAGGGGCACGGCACCGACACGACCCCGCCGGGCGGGGCCTGGATGCCGGCCGCCTTGTTGGCCTCGGCCTGGGCGGACAGCTCCACCGCCCGCCGCCGTGCGAGCTCCGCCGCCACCTCCTCGTCGAGCTCGTTGAGGGCCGCGACGAGCTGGGCCTGCTCGGCCTGGAGCTGCGCCGCCATCGCCGGGTCGACGTCCTTCAGCATCTCCGCCTCGCTGAGCTTCTGGTCCAGGCGGGACTGGACCTCGGATGCGAAGAGCGCCTGCTGGCTGACCGCCTCCTGCTTGTCCGCCAGGGCGGCCTCGGCCTCGGCCTTGCGAGTCTGGGCGTCCTCCCTGGCCTTGTCCTGGTTGTCCTTCTCGGTGCGGAGCTGCTCCTGGGCGGCGTGGTAGTCGGCCAGAAGCTCGGCGTCGGTCGTCGTCTGCAGGTCGAGGATCGCCCACTTCACGTTGGCGATCGTCGACGACTCCTCGCTGAACATGGACAGGGCCGACTCCGTCTGCGGGCTGACGAACGCGTTGACGACCACGTGGTCGGTCTTCACGAGCAGGTCGTCGATGCGACGCTGGGTCTCGGCGACCGCGGCGTCCGCGGCCGCCACCGCGGCGTTGGCGGAGGTGAGCGCCCGCTCGGCGGCGTCTAGTTCGGCGGTCTGGGCGTCGACGTTGGCCTTGATGTCGCTGAGCGCCTGCGTCACCTGCCGGTTGTCGGCCTTCAGGATGTCGGCCTCGACGGACACCAGGGCCTGGCTGTGCGCCACCTGCTCGGTCTCCGTGGCGGGATCCTCCTGGGCCCCGCCGACCGCCGGGGTCGCCATGGTCGTCCCGGCCGCGACAGCGGCCGCCAAGGCGACGGTGACGATCGGGCGGCGTACGAGCGTCAAGATGCTCCCCAGTGCGGACGGTCGCGAGTTCCCCAGACTTCCTCAGGCCAACGCCGGCGCCGCGGCGAAGGTCACGGCGAATGTAACGAATCGCGCGACGTCTGTCATATAGGTGGGCGTATTGGCCGGTCAGCCGAACAGGCCCGCCACGACGTTGACCCCGGCGGCGACGATCACGACGCCGAAGATGTACGAGATGAACGCGTGGCCGAGCACGGTGCGCCGGATCCCCCGGTCGCGGAGCGTCGTGTCCGAGACCTGGTAGGTCATCCCGATCGTGAACGCCAGGTAGGCGAAGTCGCGGTAGTCCGGCGGCCGCGTCGTGTCGCCCTCGAAGTCGATGCCGTCGGTCGCGCCCATGTAGTAGAGGTGGGCGTAGCGCAGCGTGAAGACCGTGTTGACGACCGTCCACGAGACCACGAGCGTCAACGCCGCCATGGTGACCAGGAACACGCGGTCTGCGCCGGTCTCGTGCCGGGCCAGCCCGAGCGTGAATGCGACCGCAACCAGGCTGGCGCCGCTGGCGCCGAGCAGGAGCAGGCGGGCCACGTCGCGGTTCACGTCCTCGCGGACCGCCAGGCTCTGCGTGCGGGGCCCGTCCGCCCCGAGGATGACCGGTGCGACCGACAGCAGGAAGGTCAGGGCCGTGCCGTTCCACCCCCCGAGCACGGCCAGCCGCCAGGGGAGGACGGTGGCCAGTAACAGCCCGGTGACCAGGCCGACGACCGCGGCGATCACCAGGCGCCGGAGGGCCGGCGCGTGCCAACCCAGCCAGCGGTGGTACATCGTCGGACCCGGGGCGCTCATCTGCCGAAGGTCTAGTTCTCCGGCCGGCCCGACCGAGGGGCGACTCGAGGTCATGGGTTCCGGCCCCGAGGGCCCGAGGTCATGGGTTCCGGCCCCGGAACCCATGACCTCGAGCTTGCGGACCTGGAACCTGTCGCCTCCGGTCACCATCGCCGGGCGACGTGGGGCGACTCGGGCCGCCATCGCCGGGCGACGGGGCTGCCGCGGGCCGCACCGCCACGCTCGCTACTGGCCGTTGGCCGACCAGTGCCAGGGCTCGCTCGGCAGGTTGGACAGGCCGTACGCGCCGGCGTGGCCCTCCAGCCAGCTGAAGCAGGCGGTGCCCCGCTGGACGGTGCCGCCACCGCAGGTGAAGTCGATGGCGAGGCCCCTCTCGTGCATCGAGGTCCCCGGACGGGCGGTGGGAGGTGAGCAGGCCGACGACGGTGCCTCGTAGATGGCGTAGTTGGACGACCCGCAGTGCGCTCGGCGGAGCGCGATCTGCTCGGAGGGATCGCGGTAGCCGCCGCCGCACATGTTCAGGCCCGCAGCCGACGCCGCCCGCAGCAGCGCCGACAGGTTCGAGGCGAGCGAGCTGTCGACGGTGATCGACCCGCCCCCCGGGCAGGCCACGCTCGACAGGCTGCCGCTGGCCGGGCCCAGCGCGCCCGGCTGGGCGGCCGCCTCCGCCGCCCGCTGCTCCGCGGCGCGCCGCGCCGCCGCCTCGGCCTGGGCCTTGCGGAGGGCCTGCAGGGCCCGGCGCTGCTCCTCGGCGGTGCGGATCGCCTCGAGCCGGGAGGCGATGTCCGACTCCTGGGCCCTGAGCTGCGCCGCCAGCGCCGGGTCGATGGCGGCCAGTGCGTCGGCCTCGGCCAGGTTCTGGTCGAGCCGTGACTGCACCTCCAGGACGAATGCCGCCTCCTGCGACTCGGCCGCCTCGAGGTCCTCGAGGGCGGCGGCCGCATCGTCCGCCGTGGCGGCGGCCCGCCGCGCGGCATCGTCCTGCGCCGCCTTGCGGGCGTCGAGGTCGGCGTGCGCGGCCTGCAGGCGGGCGAGGACCGACGCGTCGGCGTCGTGCTGCAGGCCGACGATCGACGCCTTGAGCGACGCGTCGCCGGTCGATCCGGCGGCCATGGCGTCGAGCGCGCGGTCGGCCGGCGGGTTCACGAACGCGTCGACCACGACGCCGTCGCTCTGCGCGGTCAGATCGTCGATGCGCTTCAGCGTGGCGGCCACCGCCTGATCGGCCTTGGCCTTCTCGTCGCGGGCGGCGCCGAGCCGCGAGCGGGCGGCGTCCAGCTCGCGCAGCTGGGTGCGCAGGTTGCCGTGCACGTTGTTCAGCGCGTCGACCACGTCGCCGTCGTCCGCCTTGAACACGTCGAGGCCGACCGCCACGTCACCGGCGCTGGGCAGGGTGGGCTCCTCCTGGCCCGGTCGGGCCTGGGTCGGCGGCGCCGGCCCGAGGATCAGCCCCGCCGTAGCGATGGCGGAGACGAGAAGCGCGCGGACGGGCCGCGGGTGTCGATGTGTCGCTCGCAAGAAGCACTCCCCAGCGGTGCGGGCGGATACCGACACGGGAATGTAACGAAACCGCTCACTGTCCGTCACATCGCCTTCATGGGAGACTGCCGCCCATGGCTGAGCTCCGCTCCGAGGTCAAGGACCGGGTTGCGCTCGTGACGCTCGACGCACCCGACCGGCGGAACGCCCTCACGCTCGGGCTGGTGGACGAGATCGTGGCCGCGTTCGACGCCATCGAGTCCGATCCCGACGTGGGCGCCGTGGTCGTGACCGGGGCGCCGCCGGCCTTCTGCGCCGGGGCCGACCTGTCTCACCTCGGATCCAGCCAGCGCCAGGGCCTGTCGCGCATCTACGAGGGGTTCCTGCGCGTGGCGCGCTCGCCGCTGCCCACCATCGCCGCCGTCAACGGGGCCGCCGTCGGCGCTGGCGTCAACCTGGCGCTGGTGTGCGACGTGATCCTGGCGGGCGAGTCGGGCCGGTTCGACACCCGCTTCATCGACCTCGGGCTCCACCCCGGCGGCGGGAACACCTGGATGCTCGACCGGCGCATCGGCTCCCAGGCGGCCGCCGCGCTCGTGCTGTTCGGCCGGGTCCTCGACGGCCGGCAGGCCGAGCGCGCGGGCCTGGCGTGGTCGTGCGTGCCCGACGACGCGTTGCTGCCGCTGGCGCAGGAGATGGCGTCGGTGCCCGCCCGCGCCCCGCGTGACCTCGTCGAGCGGGTGAAGCAGACCCTCCGCGACGTCGCCCAGTTGACCGACCACGACGCCGCCGTGGAACGCGAGCTCGGCCCCCAGGTGTGGTCGATCAACCAGCCGGCGTTCCAGGAGAAGCTGGCCGCGCTCCGCCGGCGGATCAGCACGAAGGGTTGACGTCAGGGCGGGAACGCGAGGGTGCCGGCGACCTCGTCGGCCAGGGCGTCGTGGGTGGCGGCGTCCTCGGACGTGACGATGACCGACCACACGATGTCGTCCGGCCCGGCGACCAGCGTCTCGGTGCCCCGGGCCGCCGTGGAACCGCCCGCGGCCCCGAGGCCGTACTGGATGCGCACGGTGGGGTGGTCGGCGCCGTCCACCACCTCGACGGGGATGTCGCCGAGGCCGGAGCTGCGGGAGAGCTGGCGACCCAGGTCCTCGAGCTGTTCGACCGTGGAGATGCCCGCTCCCGGGACGGCGCGGACCTTCACGTCCGCCACCCGGCCGGCCGAGTCGATCCCGGCGGCGTAGAAGACGGCGCCGGCCTCCGCCGCCGCGTGGGCGTTGTCGAGGAAGCCGGGCACGGCGGGCGACGACCGCTCGAGGCTCTCCAGCACCTCCGGCGCCAGCACGGTCGCCTCCCAGCCGGGCGGCACGGCGATGCCGAAGCCGAGGCTCGCGACGGGGATGGCGGTCCAGCCGTCGGGCGCCGCCACCTCGATCCCGCCGCTGTCGACCGTCGTGGACGGCGACGCGCCGTCGGCGGCACCGTCGGCAGCACCGTCACCGCCGCCGTCGCCGCCGATCGCCGCGACGATGGCGACGACCAGCCCGCCCACGAGCGCGACGGCCAGGATCGCGGCCACGAGACGCGTCCGCTCCCGCCGCCGAGAGCGGGCGCGGGTGCTCACGCGAGCCACTCACGCACCAGCTCGTCCCGGCGGTCGTGCCACTCCTCGAGCGTGAGCGCGTAGCGGATGTGGTCCTCCCACACCCCGTTGATCTCGAGGTAGCGATGGGCGATGCCCTCGTCGCGGATCTTCAGCTTCTCGACCACGCGCCGGCTCCGGTGGTTCCGGGGGATGATCGAGATCTGGATGCGGTGCAGGCGCACGTGGTCGAACGCGAAACGCGCCACGGCCACCAGCGCCTCGGGCATGTAGCCCTGGCCGGCCTGCGCCTGGTCGATCCAGTAGCCGACGTAGGCCGACTGGAACGGCCCGCGCTGGACCGACGACAGGTTGATCTCGCCGGCGAAGTGCTCCTCGCGGCGCCGGCCGCGCCCGGCGCGCACGCCGCCGGGGCCGGACTCGGCCGGGTCGACGAAGATGCCGAAGCCGAAGCCGGTGCCGAGCTGCCGCTCCCGCTCGCGGGCGCTGCAGCGCATGGCGAAGGCATCCGCCGACTCGACCACGTCGGGCAGCCCGGGGTTGCGGGCCGGCTCCCATGGCGTCAGCCACTCGGAGTTGCGGCGGCGAACCTCCTGCCACGCCGGGAAGTCGGTGGCGGCGAGGGGGCGCAGCAGGACCCGCCGCCCGACCAGCTTCGTCATCGTTGGTCCGCCCGGCGCAGCATCAGCCCATGACCTCCGCGAGGGCCGCGAGCAGCAGCGTCACGTTGCGGGGCCGGGCCGTGTGGCCCATGCACCCGATCCGCCACATCCTGCCTGCGTAGTCGCCCAGCCCCCCGCCGATCTCGATGCCGAAGCGGTCGAGCAGCGTCGACCGCACCTTGGCGTCGTCGACGGCATCGGGGATCAGCACGGTGGTCAGCTCGGGCAGCCGGTGGCCCGCCGGGGCGAACAGCTCGAGCCCGAGGTCCGCCAGCCCGTCGTGCAGCTGCTGCCCGCACTCGGCGTGGCGGGCGATGGCGGCGTCCAGGCCCTCGTCGAGGACGGCGCCGAGCCCGGCGTGCAGCGACATGATCATCGAGACCGGCGCGGTGTGGTGGTACACCCGCGGCCCGGTCGCGGGGCCCGTGTACCGGCCGATCATCCGCAGGTCCAGGTACCAGCTCGGGCTCCGGGCGACGAGCCGCTCGCGGGCGCGGTCGCTCAGGGTCAGGGGCGCCAGCCCGGGCGCCACGCCGAGGCACTTCTGGGTCCCGGCGTAGGCGATGTCGACGCCCCAGCCGTCGACGTCGACCTCGATGCCGCCCAGGCTGGTGACGCAGTCGACGAGGAGCAGCGCATCGCCCTTGCCCGCCCCGAGCGGTGCGATGTCGGACCGCACGCCGGTCGACGTCTCGGCATGGACCACGGCGATGAGCTTGGGTGCGGGGTGGGCCTCGAGGAGGCGATCGGGCTCGACCGGCCGGCCCCAGGGCACGTCCACTCGGACGACCTCGGCGCCACAGCGGGCGGCGACGTCACACATGCGCGCCCCGAAGACGCCGTTGACGCCGATCACGACGGGGTCGCCCGGCTCGACCACGTTGACGAACGCGGCCTCCATGCCCGCCGAGCCCGTGCCCGAGATCGGCAGGGTCATGGCGTTGGTCGTGCGGAAGACGGTGCGCAGCCGGGCGCAGGTGTCGTCGAGGATGTCGACGAACGCGGGGTCGAGATGCCCCAGCATCGGGCGCGCCAGAGCCTCGACGGCCTCGGGATACGGGTTGCACGGCCCCGGTCCCATGAGCACGCGATCGGCCAGCGGCGGCATGTAGACGTGACCGTAGCCACGCCCGGCACCCAGCGGAAAAGCCCGTGGCTCCTCCGTAGACTTCGGCCCGGTGCGGTACAGGTTCGCGGGCGCCGTCATCGACACCGACACGTACGAGCTGCGTGCGGGCGACCGGGTCGTCGACGTCGAGCCGCAGGTGTTCGACGTCATCGCACACCTGATCGCGCACCGGGACCGCGTGGTGCCCAAGGAGGAGCTGCTGGATTCCATCTGGGGCAATCGCTTCGTGTCGGAGTCGGCCCTCACCACCCGCATCAAGCAGGCCCGGCAGGCCGTCGGCGACGACGGCCAGGCCCAACTGGTGATCAAGACGGTGCACGGCCAGGGCTACCGCTTTGTCGCCCCGGTGGAGCAGGCCGACGGGCCCCGACCGGCGGCGGACCCCCTGCCGGCCCGCGGACCCGACGTTGCCCCCGGCGCCGAAGCCGAGGTGTCGCTCGAGCCCACGCCCCGCACCCACTACGTCCTCAACGACGGCGCCTCCATCGCCTACCAGGTCTTCGGCGAGGGCCCCGACCTCGTGCTGATCGCGGGGTTCACGACCAACGTCGAGGTCCAGTGGGAGCATCCCGCCGTCGCGCGGTTCCTCCGCCGGCTGGGTTCGTTCTGTCGGGTCACCATCCTCGACAAGCGGGGCAGCGGCCTGTCCGAACGCCTCGGCGCGGGCGAAGCACCGCCGCTGGAACAGCGGGCCGACGACGTGCGAGCAGTGATGGACGCCGCCGGCATCGACCGCGCCACCGTGTTCGGCTCGTCGGAGGGCGGGTCACTGGCGGTCCTGCTGGCAGCGGCCCACCCCGAGCGGGTCGAGCGCCTGGTGCTGCACGGCACCTGGGCCCGCCACCCCTGGTACCAGGATCCCGACCGCGTCAACCTGCCGTGGCTGGAGCGAACCTGGGGGACCGGTGCCGTGTTCAGCCGCCTCGCCGGCACGATGGGCGCCACGCCGGCGGGTCGCCGGTTCCTCGGCCGGCTGGAGCGCCAGGCCGCAACGCCCGGCTCGGCGCGGCGCCTGAGCGAGCTGATGATCGCCATCGACGTGACGGGGGTCCTGTCCAGCATCAGCGTGCCCACACTGATCATCCAGCGGACCGACGACGCCATCACCGGCATGGACGAGGCCCACGACCTGCTGGCCGGCATCCCGGACGCCCGCTTGGTCGAGCTGCCGGGCAGCGACCACTTCGTCTTCAGCGGCGACACCGCGCCGATCCTGGGCGCCGTCGAGGAGTTCGTGGTCGGCACGTCGGTGGGGCCGGTGTCGTCGGATCGATTCCTGGCGACGGTCCTCTTCGCGGACATCGTGGGATCGACGGATGCTGCGGCCGACGTCGGCGACGCCCGGTGGACGCGTGAGCTCGACGAGTTCTCGAGCATCGCCGCCCGCTGCGTGGGCGAGCACCGGGGCGAGCTGGTCGGCTTCGCGGGCGACGGGCTGCTGGCCATCTTCGACGGACCCGGCCGCGGCGTGCGCGCCGCCTGCGACCTCCGCAGCGCGCTGGCTCCCGTCGGCACCGAGATCCGGGCCGGGATCCACACGGCGGAGATCGAGCGGCGCGGCAGTGACATCGCCGGCATCGGCGTCCACATCGCCAGCCGGATCGCCGACGTGGCAGACCCGGGATCCGTCTGGGTGTCCCGCACCGTGACGGACCTCGTGGCCGGTTGCGGCCTGGGGTTCGAGTCCCGGGGCGAGCACCGGCTCCGCGGCGTGCCCGACCCGTGGTTGCTCTACGAGGTGGCGATCTGACCGGCGCCGGCCCCTACCAAGAGCGTGCGTCCAACAAGCTCAGCGCCAGGCCGTCGAGGATGTCGGCCTCCGAGACGATCATCTCGTCGAAGCCGAAGTGGCGGAACAGCGCCACCAGCACGCAGCAGCCGCCGACGATCACGTCGGCGCGCGCCTCCTCGAGGCCGGGGTTGTGGATCCGATCGGCACGGGGCTCGGTGGCCAGCGTCCGGAACACGTCCTCGGCGGCCTCGCGGGTCAGGCGGAAGTGGTGGATGCGGTCGCGGTCGTACGTCTCCAGCCCGATCTCGACCGCCGCCACCGTCGTGACCGTGCCCGCCAACCCGACCAGCGTCCGGGCCTCGGCGGCGGCAGGGATCTCGCGTACCACGTCGTCGAGATAGGCGTCCGTGAGGCTGATGCAGGCCGACAGCTCCTCGGCCTGGGGCGGGTCGTGCAGGAGGAACTTCTCGGTCAGGCGCACGCAGCCGATGTCGACCGACATCACGCCCTCGACGCGGTCGGTGCCGACGATGAACTCCGTCGAGCCGCCGCCGATGTCCACCACCAGGAAGGGCCCGGCGGCCGGGTCGAGCTCGCCGGTGGCGCCCCGGAACGAGAGGCGTCCCTCCTCGTCGCCGCTCAGCAGCTCGGGACGGGTGCCGATCAGCGCCTCCACGGCGTCGAAGAACTCGTCGCAGTTGGCGGCGTCGCGGGAGGCCGACGTGGCCGCGATCCGCACGCGCTCGACGCCGTGGCGGTCGACGATCTCGCGGTAGTCCCGCAGGCAGGCCAGGGTCCGGTCGATTGCCTCCGGCGCGAGGCGTCCGCTGGCCCCGACGCCCTGGCCGAGGCGGGTGATCGTGTTGCGCCGGTCGAGGACCTCGAGTCGCCCGTCCGCCGGGCGCGCCACGAGGACGCGGGTCGAGTTGGTGCCGAGGTCCAGGGAGGCAATGACCGCCATCAGCGCAGCACGCTACCGGCGGTCGGCGTCGCCCGGACCGGCACCCAGGCGGTCCTCCACCCACCGCCCCACGGGATCGTCGCCGCCGGCCAGGTGCCAGGCGTAGTGCGCGTGTAGGCACTTGACGCCGGTGCGGGTGCCGCCCACGCCGCCCGAGGGCCCGGGCCCCCGATGACCCGGCGGCAACGCGGCATCGCGCTCGGCCGCGTACCGGGCGTGCGCGTCCGCCACCGCCCGGGGATCCACCTCGGCCTCGGCCTGCGCCACGCCCCCCTCGCTCTCGAGGCGCGAGACCCTGGTGCGCTCGGGCTCCCCGACCAGCCAGTAGCGGGTCGGCATCGGCGTGCCGTCGTCGAGCAGCGGCGCGTTGCGGATCACCAGCGGCGAGCCGTCGGGGTGGCGCCGCACCACCTCGAACTCGCCCTGCGGCGGCCGCCCGAGGAGGCGCTCGACCGCGCGGCGATCGGCGTCGGTGCCCACTTGCGTGCGAATCCGCTCGGCCTCTACGCCCACGCGACCCGGTGGACCCGCCAGGGCGCGGAGAAGCCCTTGAGCGCGACCTCCTCCCCGGGACCGAAGCGCAGGTCGCCGGCGGCGGCCGTCAGGTCGTGGGTGAGGCCCGACACCATCACGTCGCCCGGGCTGGCGGCGTCGGCGATCCGCACCGCCAGGATGACGTTCTGCCCGAAGACGTCGCCGTCGGACTCGACGGTCTCGCCGGTGTGCAGGCCGATCCTGAGCTGGATGCGCTGGGACGGGTTCTCCGCGCTGTAGCGGGCGGCCGCCTGCTGGATGTCGACGGCCGACAGGATCGCCTGCCGCGCGCTGGCGAAGACCGCGAGGAACCCATCGCCCTGCGCCTTGACCTCGATGCCGCCGTGACGCTCCAGCTCGGCCCGCACGAACGCGTTGTGGGCCTGGAGGATCTCCCACCACTTCGTGTCGCCCAATCGCTCGGCCAGCTCCGTCGAGCCGACCATGTCGGTCACCAGGATGGTCAGCGTGCCCTGCGGCAGCCGCGTGTCGTCCGCCGCAGGCGCCCCTGCGCTCCGACCGTTGGCGCGACCGTTCTGCTCGGGCGCGCGTTCGTCGGTCAGGAACCGGGGCAGGAAGTCGCGCAGGTCGATCGGCGGCCGGGGTGGCCCCGGCGACGTCGCTCCCTGTGCCCCGTCCGGCCCCGGCGGCGGCGCACCTTGCGACCATGGCGGCCGTTGCGACCAGCGATCCCGGTCCCACCGCCCCGCACGTTCGCGGCGCCGGTGGGGCCCGACTCCCGGTGCCGGCGGCGGTGGTGGTGGCACGCTCGCCTGCAGCGCCCGCAGGGCCTGGCGGGCGCTGTCCCGCAGGTCGTCGACGTTGCCGTCGAGGTAGGCGCTGACGATGTCGCGCTTGAGCTCGCGCCTCAGCTCGCGCTTGTACCCGTGCCCCGACATCGACGAGCGCCGCCGACCGGTGCGGGCCGTGACCCCACCCCACAGCCCCCGGGCGTGCACGCGGATGAGGGGGGCGTGCGGCAGCGGTGGCGTCTTCGAGCGGTGGGTCTGGTCGGTGCTGCCGCCCATCACAACCATCCCGTCGAGGTCGACCGGGATGCCGTCGGGCACCACGACCTGGACGCTGCCCATGATCGCCCAGGCGGTCACCTCGACCACCCCCTCGTCGATCACGGCCTGGCGGAGGTCGACCTTGACGTTCCCCCAGAACGCGAACGCGGTGATGCGGCCCGGCGCCCGCCAGCGCCCCCGTGCACCAGCGGCGGACATGATGGCGACGAACCTGCGTCGCGGTGCCGCGGGCGGCGCGCCCGGGCCGCCACCGGAACCGTCGCCGTCGTCGGCCGCCGTCGCTCCGGCTCCGGGGACCGGACGGCGGACGTCGACGTCCTGCGGCAGGCCTGCGAGCACCTCGTCGAGGTCGCGCCGGGTGCGGGCGGCGTAGACGCGGCCCGCGAGCTCGGCGAACTCGTCGAGCGTCAGGCGCCCGGCGCCGGTGTGCCCGCTGAGGGCATCGATCACCCGTTGGCGGTCGTCATCACCGATGCGCACGTCGCCAGGCTCGACCACGGGAGACAGTTTGCACCCCCAGGCAAACCCGAGCACCGACCCCGCGCGCCGACCGCAAGTGCCGGTCCGACTCGACGCCCTACCGACCAGTAGGTAGGGTGGCGATGTGCCCGCCGCCGCACCGCTCGACGCCGCCACCCTGCTCGCCGGGCTCGAGCCCACCGTCGCCGGGCTCCTCGATCGCCACCTGGCCCAGGCGAAGGAGTGGTTTCCCCACCAGCTCGTCCCCTGGGGTCGGGGGGAGGACTTCGAGCCGGGCTGGGAGTGGTCGCCCGCCGAGTCGGAGCTGCCCCCGGCGGTGCGCTCGAGCCTGTTCGTCAACCTCCTGACCGAGGACAACCTCCCCTACTACTTCCGCACCATCGAGGCGATGTTCGGGCGCGATTCGGCCTGGGGGGAATGGAGCCGCCGCTGGACCGCCGAAGAGGGCCGGCATTCGATCGTCATCCGCGACTACCTGACCGTGACCCGGCAGATCGATCCGGTGGCGCTCGAGCGGGCGCGCATGGCCCAGGTTTCGTGCGGGCAGGTCCCCGAGCCCGAGCTCCCGCACGACGGGCTCGTCTACGTCAGCCTGCAGGAGCTGGCCACGCGGATCGCCCACCACAACACCGGCAAGCTGCTTGCCGACCCGGTCGGCTACGAGGTCATGAAGCGGGTGGCGGCGGACGAGAACCGGCACCACCTCTTCTACCGAGACGCCACCGCCGCCGCGGTCGAGCTCGATCCGTCGGGCATGGTCCTCGCGATCGAGCGGCAGGTGCGCTGCTTCGAGATGCCGGGCACCGGCATCGTCGACTTCGAGCGGCACGCCCGGGCCATCGCCAGGGCGGGGATCTACGACTTCCAGATCCACCACGACCAGATCCTGGCGCCGGTGGTGCTCCGCCAGTGGGGCGTCGAGCGGCTCACCGGGCTGACCGACGACGCCGAGCGCGCCCGGGACGCGCTGCTCGAACGCATCGAGCGCATCGGCCGCGCCGGTCGCCGGCTCGCCCGCCAGCGCGCCGACGAGCCCGAGCTCGTCGGCCAGTCGGGCTAGCCGCCCGGCGTCGACCCAGTGTCGTCCTCCGGGGCCTGTTCGGGCGGCGGGAGGATGGCGTAGGACTCCTCGCCGGGCATCACGAGGTTGTGGTCGCGGCGGGCGATCTCCTCGATGGTCTCCGGGTCGCGCAGCTCCTCGGCGCGTTGCTCCAGCCGGTCGTTCTCCTTGCTCAGCACCTCGAGCTGCTCGCGGGCCCGGTTGGTGTCGGACCGCTGGTTGAGGTACGTCCGCACCGGGAACACGGCGTACACGAGGAGGATGCTGACGGCGACCGATCCCACCCGGGTCCCCAGCCAGCGCAGGCGAGCGTTCCGGCGCTCGCGGGCGTCCTCGTCGAGCGGCGTGAGCCGGTCGAGGCGGAGCACCGAGACCAGCCGCTGGGTGCCGGTCGCTGCCGCCGCGGGTTGCCTCGCCCGGGCGCCCGCGGCGGCGCGCGGGCGGGAGGCCGCAGGCTTGGCCCGTGCCCGGGACGCCGGAGCCTTGCCGCCGGCGGGAGCGGCGCGGGACGACGGGCGCCTGGCCGCCACGGCGCGGGTGGGCGCCGCCAGGACCCCGCCGGTGACCCCCGGCGGCGGGACGCGCCGGGGACCGGTCCGGGGCGCCCGCGCGCGGGCGGGCGCCGTCTGGACCTTCGCCACCCGCCCGCCCGGGCCGACGCTCGGCCGCGCCCGTGGCTCGACCACCGATCCGTCGGGGGCCCGCACGACCACCGCGGGCGTCGTCCACGCCCCCCGCACGCGCGGGGCCACGCCCGGCTGGTGGCCGTTGCCCTGGCCATTTCCGCGGCCCATGCCCGCGGCCTTGCCGTTGCCCGCAGCCTTGCCCTGGCCCTTGCTCCGGCCGCCGCCGCCGTTCCGCCGCCGCCCGATCATGGCGAGCTGCCGCCGCTCCTCGCCAACGCCGCGCGCCCGCGGAAGGCGGCGGTCTCGCCCAGGTCCTCCTCGATGCGCAGCAGCTGGTTGTACTTGGCCACCCGGTCGCTCCGTGCCGGGGCGCCGGTCTTGATCTGGCCGCAGTTGGTGGCCACCGCCAGGTCGGCGATCGTGGTGTCCTCGGTCTCGCCCGACCGGTGCGACATGACGGACGGGTAGCCGGCCCGCGTCGCCAGCGCGACGGTGTCGAGCGTCTCGGTGAGCGTCCCGATCTGGTTGACCTTGACCAGGATGCTGTTGGCCACGCCGGCCTCGATGCCGCGCTGCAGCCGTTCGACGTTCGTGACGAACAGGTCGTCGCCCACCAGCTGCACCCGGTCGCCCAGGGCCTTGCTCAGCTCGGCCCAGCCGTCCCAGTCCTCCTCGGCGCAGCCGTCCTCGACGGAGACGATCGGGTAGCGAGAGCAGAGGTCGGCCAGCAGGGCGACGAGCTCCGACGACGACAGCTCGCGGCGCTCACCGGCCAGCGAGTAGCGGCCGTCGGCGAAGAACTCGGTCGAGGCGACGTCGAGTGCCAGGCCCATGTCGTCGCCGGGCTGGAACCCGGCCCGCTCGATCGCCTCGACCAGCACCTGGACGGCCTCCTCGGTGGAGCCGAGGTTGGGCGCGAATCCCCCCTCGTCGCCGACGGCGGTCGAGTGCCCGCGCTCGTGCAGCAGGCCCTTGAGGGCGTGGTAGGTCTCGACGCCCCAGCGCAGCGCCTCCCGGAAGCTCGGGGCGCCCACCGGCATGACCATGAACTCCTGGAAGTCGACGTTGTTGTCGGCGTGCACGCCGCCGTTGAGGACGTTGAGCATCGGCACGGGCAGCACGTGGGCGTTGGTGCCCCCGACGTAGCGGTACAGCGGCAGCGCGAGCTCGTCGGCGGCGGCCTTGGCCACGGCCAGCGACACCCCGAGGATCGCGTTGGCGCCCAGGCGTCCCTTGTTGTCGGTGCCGTCGAGCTGGACCATCTGGGTGTCGATCTCGCGCTGCTCGGTGGCGTCGAACCCGATCAGCGCCTCCCGGATCTCGCCGTTGACGTTGTCGACCGCCCCGCCCACGCCCTTCCCGCCGAAGCGTGCCTGCCCGTCGCGCAGCTCGACGGCCTCGAACTGTCCGGTCGACGCGCCCGACGGAACGATGGCGCGGCCCTCGGCGCCCGAGGCCAGGTACACCTCGACCTCGACCGTCGGGTTGCCGCGCGAATCGAGGACCTCGCGGCCGACCATGTGCTCGATGCTGGACATCGCTGGGGGTGTGGCTCCTGTGACGGGTGTGGCCAACGTTACTTGCGTTCGAACCGCCGAAAGCGGTCACGTACCACTTCGGCCGCGATCCGCAGCTCTGTCTCGGGATCCTCACCCGCCCGCCGGGCGGCGTCGACGACATCGAGCAGGCGCCGGCCGAGGTCCCCGGGCCCGTCGTCGCCCTCGAGCACCGTCCGCCAGTCGACGCCCAGCGAGGCCGCCTTGCGCTGGACCTTCAGGGCGTACGCCAGCGCCGGCAACGTGGCGGGGATGCCGTCCATGACGCTGGACCTACCCTTTTCCGCCTGCTTGAGACGCTCCCACCGCTCCGCCACCTCGTCGGCGTCCTCGACCGTCACGTCGCCGAACACGTGGGGGTGGCGGCCGACGAGCTTGTCGCTGATCCCCCGGATCACGTCGGCCAGCGTGAAGCGTCCCTCCTCGGTGGCGAGGGTGGCGTGGAGGAAGACCTGGAACAGCAGGTCGCCGAGCTCTTCCTCCAAGGCGTCGAAGCCCTCGCCGGCCTCGACGTCGAGGTGGTCGAGCGCCTCGAGCACCTCGTACGCCTCCTCGAGCAGGTGATGGCGCAGGCTGTGGTGGGTCTGCTGGCGGTCCCAGGGACACTCGGCCCTCAGCCGCCGCACCACCTCGGCCAGGGCGGCGGCCTCGTTCGCCAGCGGCGCCGCCAGCCGGGGGATGTACAGCGACGTGAGGTGGTCGGGCCGGACGACCCGGTCGAGCTCGGGCCACGGGAGCTCGACGATGTGCTCGTCCGGCAGCCCCAGGCGCTGCAGCACGGTGACCGTGAGCCCGCCCCCGCCGGCGTCGCCCGCGTCGCCCGCGTCGCCCGCGTCGCCGAGGACCAGCTTGACGTCGGACAGCACCTGCCGGTCGTCGCACTGGGCGACCAGCATCGGTCCCCGCTCCCCGGCCGCCTCGATCTCGAACCCGTGCCCGTCGACCAGCCGCACCCCGCGGTCCACCGGATCGATGCCGAGCCGCGTCCACGCCAGGTCGACGAATGACAGCGCCGGCAGCACCTCCACGGCGACCCGCTCGTCCGCGCCCAGCAGTTCGACGGTCCGCTCGGCGACGGCCGGCGACCCGGGGACGGCGTACAGCACCTCGCCGTGCTCGGCGGCCGCCGCCACCAACGCCTCCACGATGCCGGCGTAGACGGCGTCGATGCTCGCCGCCTCGTCGTAGAGGTGGTCGAAGGTCGGCGCCTCCCCCACCACGGCCGCCGACGGGTGCCGGCCGGTGCGCAGGAAGCGGTGGGGGATGCGTGCGACGGCGTCCCGCGTGGCCGCCGTGACCAGGTCGGGCCCGGCCGGGCCCAGGCCGCAGACGACGATGCGGGGGCGCATCGCCGGCCCGGGCGTGGCCGTCACCCCCCGCCGCTGGGCTGGTCGCTCGGACCCTGGGTCGTGTCGGTGTCCCCGCCCACGGGACCCTTGGGCGGGACCACCCGGTACTGGTCGGGGTCCCAGGACCCGAAGCGGGAGCTGACCTCGATGTGGGTCGCGTCGGCCGCCTCACGCAGCGCGCCGCCGTATTGCTCCGAGCCCAGGTGGTCGATGAGCTTGGCCCGCCGCGCCGCGTCCTCGATCAGCGAGCGACGCAGGTCGGCCGGGATCCCTTTGAGCTGGTTGCCCGCCTGTTCGGTGACGCTCTGGATGTCGGCGTCGGTGAGCTCGAGGCCCTCCTCGTCGAACACCTGCTCCCCCAGGATGAACTCGATGCGCGTGCCCAGCACCCCGGCCACGAAGCTCTGCGTGTAGCTGTGGGGCAGCTCCCCCGAAGGGTCGCTCTGGTTCGGGAGCTTGGCGAAGGCGGCCAGCTGGTCCTCGAAGTCGGACTGCGACACCGTGGTGTCCCCCACCCGGAGGGCGGCCGACTGCTCCGAGCAGCCGGC
>DATFVX010000071.1:0-7860 GCA_035259985.1 Acidimicrobiales bacterium
AGGGCTCGTGGATGTTCTATTCGTCTGGTACCACCGGCCGGCCCAAGGGGATCGTGCCTCCGGCCACCGGCGGACGGCTGGGCGCGCCGGCGCCGTTCACCACGCTGCTCACGCGGCTGTTCGGGTTCACGGGCAAGACCGTTTACCTCAGCCCGGCGCCGCTCTACCACGCCGCGCCGGCGGGCTGGACCACGATGACGCAGCGCCTCGGCGGCACCGCCGTCGTGATGGAGCGCTTCGACCCCCTCGAGTTCCTGGCCCAGATCGAGCGCCACCGCATCACCCACACGCAGGTCGTCCCCACCCACCTCGTCCGCCTGCTCAAGCTGCCCGAGCGGGATCGGACGCGCTTCGACCTCTCCAGCCTCCAGTTGCTGGTGCACGCCGCCGCGCCCTGTCCGGTCGACGTGAAGCGCGGCGCGCTCGAGTGGCTCGGCCCGATCATCCATGAGTTCTACTCGGGGAGCGAGGGCAGCGGGTTCTGCTACATCGGCCCCGACGACTGGCTGGCGCACCCGGGGTCGGTCGGCCGCTCGCTGATGGGCGGCGTCCACATCCTGGGTGACGACGGCGGGGAGCTGCCCGCCGGCGACGCCGGCGAGGTGTGGTTCGAGACGCCTCACCGCTTCGCGTACCACGGCGACCCCGACAAGACGGCGGCCGCGTGGAACGACCGGGGCTGGAGCACGCTCGGCGACATCGGCTGGGTCGACGGGGACGGCTACCTCTACCTGACCGACCGCGCCGCGAACATGATCATCTCCGGCGGGGTCAACATCTATCCGCGCGAGGTCGAGGACCTGCTCGTGGTGCATCCGGCGGTCGCCGACGTGGCCGTGCTCGGCATCCCCGACCCCGACTGGGGCGAGCAGGTCACGGCGTTCGTCCAGCCGATGCCCGGGGCCGAGCCCGGCGACGGCCTCGCCGAGGAGCTGATCGGGTTCTGCCGCGACCGGCTGTCGCACTTCAAGTGCCCGCGGACGGTCCGCTTCGTGGACGAGCTGCCGCGCCTGCCCACCGGCAAGCTCCTCAAGCGCCTGCTGGTCTGACCGCCGCCGGGGCCCGGACGGCGTTCCGGCGTTCGAAAGTGCCGGTTTTCGGCGCTTTGGGACGCCGGTTCGGGTGGGTCGAGCCCGGGATCGTGTTCCGGCGAGGACGATCAGGGGAACAGGCCGCGGGCGGCGATGGCCGCCGCCACCCGCTCCACCGCCACCACGTGGGCGGCGGTGCGCATGCCCACGTCCAGGGTCTGCGAACGGGCCCACACGGCCGTGAAGGCGGCGTCCATGCGCTGCCGCAGGCGTTCGGCCACCAGCTGCTCCTCCCAGGGGTAGCCCTGCAGCGCCTGCGCCCACTCGAAGTAGCTGGCGGTCACGCCGCCGGCGTTGGCCAGGATGTCGGGCACGACCACGATGCCGCGGTCGTCCAGGATGGGCTGGGCCTCGACCGTCGTCGGACCGTTCGCCGCCTCGACCACCACGTCGGCGGTGATCCGCTTGGCGACCACGGTGTCGATGCATCCCCCGAGAGCCGCCGGGACCAGGAGCTCGCACTCGACGTCCCACAGCGCATCCCCGGCGATGCTGTCGCCGCCGCCGAAGCCGACCACCGAGCCCGTCTCGGCCACGTGGTCCGCCAGCCCGTTGATGTCGAGCCCGCCCTGGTTGAGCACGGCGCCGCCGATGTCGCTCACCGCCACCACCCGCATGCCGGCCGACGTGAGCAGGAACGCCAGCGGCCCACCCACCTTGCCGAAGCCCTGGACTACGGCCCGGCTGCCCACCATGGAGATGTCCAGCTCGCGGAACGCCGCCCGGGCGCAGGTCAGGCAGCCCGCCGACGTGGCGCCGGAGTGGGTGCGGGACCCGCCGATGGACAGGGGCTTGCCGGTCACCGACGCCGCCAGGTTCTTGCCCGAGACCATCGACAGCGTGTCCACCAGCCACGCCATCACCCGGCTGTCGGTGTTGACGTCGGGCGCCGGGATGTCGGTCTCGGGCCCGAGCATCGGGCTGATCTCGTAGGCGAAGCGGCGGGTCAGCCGCTCGAGCTCGCCGGCCGACAGCAGCCGGGGATCGCAGCGGACCCCGCCCTTGGCGCCGCCGAACGGCAGGTCGAGGACCGCCGTCTTGAAGGTCATCATCGCCGCCAGGGCCTTGACCTCGTCGGCGTCGAGATCGGGATGGAACCGGATGCCGCCCTTGCCCGGCCCCCGGGTCGTGTCGTGGTGGACCCGCCAGCCGGTGAAGACCTCGACCGACCCGTCGTCGAGGCGCACCGGGATGGACACCTCCAGCGTCCGCCGTGGCGTGCGCAGCATCTGGTGGACGTCGGCATCCAGCTTCGCCAACTCGGCGGCCTCGTCCAGCCGTTCGAGGACCGCCTGCCACGCACCTTGACTCATCGGATCTCCTTCGCCGGCCGACGCCGTTGGCGGCCAGCGCCCTCCGGGTTGGCCCCGGAATGATTCGGAGTCGACGCTACTGCCGTGTGTCGCTTTCCGCGGCGCCCGCGCCCGCGGCCGGCTCCGCCTCGGGCCCTGCTGCGGCAGCACCGGCGCCGTCGTCGCCGCTGACCTCGGAGTCGCCGACCTCCTCGGCGCCGTTGGTGGGGGAAGTGTCACCACCGGTGACTTCCTCGCCAGGCGGGCCGGAAACGGCCGACGCCGAGCCCGGCTCCTCCCCGGCCGGCGGATAGTAGATGTAGAGGCGCCGAATGACGTCGAGGAGCTGCTCGCCGGCCCAGCCGTCGGCCAGCGAGACCGTGATCACGCTGCTGTTGACGTGGACGGACGTCACGCCGCCGGTGGCGAACAGCCGGCGGGCCAGCTCGTCCACCGCCCGGTTGCCGAGGATCGCCTCGGCGGACGCATAGCGCTCGTGGCCCATGCCGGTCAGCGAGCGATTGATCTCGAACCGGGCGATGCCGGGGGTCCGCGACGGCTTCTCGACGACGTTGATCGGCTGACCCATGGCGGGCGGCATGATATCCGTGCCGTCCCCGGCCACCGGAAACCGTGACCACCCCTACCCTTCGCACAAAGGAGTGTGATGGCCATCGAGACCGTCGAGGTCAGCGGCCACATCGTCGATTCGCTGCTGCTGGCCAAGATCCTCGACACGATCCTGGACGCCGGTTGCGACTACGAGATCGTCGAGTTCGACGTCGGCAAGACCAACCTCGATCCCAGCCGCGCCCGCATCGTGGTGAGGGGCGACGACGACGTCCTGGGCCCGCTGCTCGATTCCCTGCAGATGCACGGGGCCAACCGCGTCGGGCAGTCCGACGCCCGCCTGGTCCCCGCCGAGGTGGACGGCGTGCTGCCGGCCGGCTTCTACTCCACCACCAACCTCGCCACCGAGGTCAGGATCGACGGACAGTGGCTGACCGTCGAGAACCCGGAGATGGACTGTGCGTTGGTGGTGCTCGACGGCCGCGTCCGCACCACGCCGATGCACCGGGTGGCAGCCGGCGACGCGGTGGTCGTGGGGAGCGACGGGGTGCGCGTGCAGGCCCCGGAGCACCCCCGCGACACACAGGTGTTCGAGTTCATGGCCTCGGAGGTGTCGTCCGAGAAGCCCAAGGCGTTGCTCGTCTCCCGCGTGGCGGACCGGCTTCGGGTGGCCCGCGACCGGGGCGGGAAGGTGTTGGTCGTGTGTGGCCCGGCGGTCGTGCACACGGGCGGCGCCCCCGACCTGGCCCGGCTGGTGTCCGCCGGCTGGGTGGACGTGCTGTTCGCCGGGAACGGCTTCGCCGCCCATGACATCGAGGCCAACGTGCTGGGCACGTCGCTCGGGGTGTCCGTGGCCGAGGGCGTCCCGACCGAGGGCGGTCACGCCAACCACATCCGGGTCATCAACGAGGTGCGGCGCCACGGCTCGATCGCGGCTGCCGTCGAGGCGGGCTTCGTCACCGGCGGGGTGATGCACGCCTGCGTCAAGGCGGGGGTGCCCTTCGTGCTGGGCGGGTCGATCCGGGACGACGGGCCGCTCCCCGACGTCATCTCCGACACGGTGGCCGCGGCCGACGCACTGCGCCAGCACATCCCCGGCGTGACGGCCACGCTCATGCTGGCATCGACGCTGCACGCCATCGCCACCGGCAACTGCCTGCCGGCCGGGGTGGAGACGTTCTGCGTCGACATCAACCAGGCCGTCGTCACCAAGCTGGCCGACCGGGGCAGCCACCAGGCGCTCGGGATCGTGACCGACGTCGGTCTGTTCGTCCGCCAGCTCGTGGACCACCTCCTGGGGCCCGGGTGAGGCGGCGATGACCGGGCCTGCTGAGGGCCTCACGTGGGGGCGGCGGTACCTCATGTGCCCGCCGCGCCACTTTGGCGTGCTCTACGAGATCAACCCGTGGATGAGCCGGGAGGTGTCGGTCGACCCGGACAAGGCGCTGCTCCAGTGGGAAGGGCTGGTGGCGACGCTCGAGGCGGCCGGTGCCGGGGTGGTGGTGATGGAGCCCGAGGCCGACGTGCCCGACCTGGTGTTCACCGCCAACGCGGGGGTGGTCAACGGCGGCCAGTTCGTGCCCAGCCACTTCCGCCATCCCGAGCGCCGGCCGGAGACGCCGATCAACGCCGAGTGGTTCCGCAAGCGGGGCTGGCGCGTCGACCACCTGCCCGCCGAGCTCGACCACGAGGGCGCGGGCGATGCCCTGCCGTTCACCCGGGAAGACGGGCGCACCGTGCTGCTCTCCGGGTACTCGTTCCGCTCGGACGCCGGCGCCGCCACCGAGCTGTCGAAGCTGCTGGCGTGCCCGGTCCGCCCCATCCAGCTCGTCGACCCGCGCCTGTACCACGTGGACCTCACGTTCTGCCCGCTCGACGCCCGGCACGCCATCGTGGCCCCGCTCGGCTGGGACGCCTACGGGCGGAAGGTCGTCGAGGCCCTGGTGCCCGAGCCCCTGGTGCTGACCGACGACGAGACCCTGTCGTTCTGCGCCAACTCGGTGGTGGTCGGCAGCACGATCGTCATGGCGGCGGTCCCGCCCCGGGTGGGCCGCCAGCTCGAGGCCTGGGGGTTCACCGTGGTGAGCTGCGAGATCGGCGAGTTCCTCAAGGCCGGCGGCGGCTGCCGCTGCCTGACGCTCGCCCTGGACGTGAGGCTCAGCCCCGACGCCCCACCGGCACCCGATCCGTCGTAGGGGGCCGCGCCGCCTCCCGGCGCGTCTCCCGCCAGGCCAGCGCCGCCAGCGCGATCGACACCACGGCCAGGACCGTGTGCACGACCTTGAACCCGGCGTCGTGGTCGGCCGCGAGGATTCCGATGCCACGCACCACCCAGACGGCGACCGTCCACGCCGCCAGCACGCCGACGGCCACGACCGTGGCCCGCCCGAGCTGCCGCACCACCGCCACCGCGACGGCGATCGCCAGGACGGTGAAGCTCAGCGCCAGCAGCGTCCGACCCCAGCGCTCCCCGGTGTCGAGGTCGGCGTCGCGCCAGACGTTGGCGATGCGGGTGGTCCAGACCAGAAGGGTCCAGGCGACGAGGGCGACCGTTGCCGGGTGGCGTCGCATGTCGCCGAGGGTAGGGGCGGGAGCGATCCCCCCACCAAGTCCCGGGCGAACCGAGCGTCAAACGAAGGCGCCGGCGGCGTCGCAGTCGAACAGCGTCCCCTGCGGGTCGGGCCGCACGAACCGGGACACGCCGCCGTAGGGCAGGCCCTCCATGAACACCCAGCTCCTGCGGTGGATGGCCGACGGGCCCAGGCCCCGCAGGACGGCCTTGTGGCGGGGGCACGGGTAGCCCTTGTTGTCGTCGAACCACCACCACGGATAGTGCTCGGACTCGCCCATCATGATGCGGTCGCGCGTCACCTTCGCCAGGATCGAGGCGGCGGCGATCGACAGGCAGCGGGAATCGCCCCGCACGATCCTCCGGGTGATGCCGCCGCCGACGAAGTCCCACTTCCCGTCGAGCAGGACCCGTCCCGGCGTGACCCCGAGGCTCTCGAGCGCCCGGCGGGCCGCCAGGCGCTGCGCCTCGCTCATCCCCAGCTCGTCGCACTCCTCGGCGGACGCGTGCCCGACGGCCCACGCCAGGCACCAGCCGCCGATCCGGTCGAACAGCGCCTCGCGCTCGGAGGCCAGCAGCTGCTTCGAGTCCCGGATCTTGTACACGCGGCGGTCCCGGGGCAGCACGGCGGCCCCGACCGTCAGGGGACCGGCCCAGGCGCCCCGGCCCACCTCGTCCATGCCCACGACGACCTCGTGGCCGGCCTCCCAGAGCTCGCGCTCCATGGCAAGCGACGGCGACCGGCCCTGCAGCGCTTTGCGAAGCATCGGTGCCGTCGCGGAGGCCATCGCGGGCGACACTAGTGGCCGCTCCCGGATCGCCGCCGCCGTCCGTCGGTCACGGCAGCTTGGCGATGTTGGGTGCCTCGTCGGCCTCAGCCTCGGTACCAAGGAACGCGTCGATCATCTCGTCGGCCAGCGCCGGCGACGTCAGCCGCAGGCCGAGGGCCAGCACGTTGGCATCGTTCCAACGGCGAGCGCCGGCCGCGGTCTCGGGGTCGGTGCACAGCGCAGCCCGCACCCCTGGCACCTTGTTGGCGGCCATGGAGACGCCGGTTCCGGTCCAGCAGCAGACCACGCCCCGGTCCGCCCCGCCGCCGGCGACGGTCTGGCCCACGCCCCGACCGACGTCCGGCCAGGGGTCGCCCTCGCCCACCACGACGACCTCGTGGCCCCGCTCGGACAGGGCGCGCTTGATCCCGTCGGTCACATCCGTCCGCTCGTCGGTCCCGAAGGCGATCCGCACCGAGCCAAGGCTACGGACATCCGCCGCGCGGCGCGCTAAACCCGTCACACATGAAGCGCTACCGGGTCACCGACGGCAAGGACTTCACCCTGGCCAAGTGGGACCCGGCCGACACATTGGCCTTCGCCGGTGGGAAGGCCGACGCACGCGCCGAGCTGGCCGACATGACCGCCCGCCTCGACGACCTGCAGGAGAAGTTCTACGCCGACAACCGCCACAAGCTGCTGGTCGTGCTCCAGGGCACCGACACGTCGGGCAAGGGTGGCGCGATCCGCAAGGTGTTCGAGGGCGTGAACCCCGCCGGCGTTCAGGTCGCCTCGTTCAAGGCCCCCACAGAGGCGGAGCTGGCGCACGACTTCCTGTGGCGCGTCCATCCCCACGCACCCGCCAACGGCCAGATCGCGATCTTCGACCGCAGCCACTACGAGGACGTGCTCATCGTGCGTGTGCACGACCTGGTGCCGCCGAAGCGCTGGCGGGCCCGCTACACCCACATCCGCAGCTTCGAGAAGATGCTGGCGGACGAGGGCACCACCATCGTCAAGTTCTTCCTGCACATCTCGAAGGACGAGCAGGCCGAGCGGCTGCGGGCCCGCCTCGACGACCCCACGAAGCACTGGAAGTTCCGGGTCGGCGACGTCGAGGAGAGGGAGCGCTGGGACGACTACCAGGACGCCTACGAGGAGGCGATCCGGCGCACCGCAGCCAGGCACGCGCCCTGGATCGTGGTGCCCGCCAACCGGAAGTGGTACCGCAACCTGGTGATCTGCCAGACCCTCATCGACACCCTCGAGCGCCTCGACCTGCGCTATCCGGAGTCCGTCGACGACCTCTCCGGCATCGTGATCGAGTGAGCGGGGCACACCCTCCGTTCTCGCGCCAGGATCGGTCGTTCTGGCGACCATTTCAGGCGCGAGAACGTGAATGCCGCTCGGCGCCTGCCCGGTGGCCGCGCGCGCATGGGCTGCCGGAACCCGTGAGGGTCCCGGCAGCCCGTTGCCCGCCGGACGTCACTCGCCGCCAGGCGTCATCCCTGCTCGAGCGCGTCGGGCACCTTGACGACGATCAACTCGGTGTCATCGGCGATGCCGGG
>DATFVX010000072.1:0-6227 GCA_035259985.1 Acidimicrobiales bacterium
GTCTCGCCGGCCAGATTCGCCGCTGGACGTCGTCCTCGTCGTCGCCGCAGCCGCTGGCTGCGCCTTCCTCCTGCGTCCTCGCCAGCGACGAATCTGACACGGCGATACATCCACGGAACTTCCGCGAGCGCCCACTAGTCGCATCCACATGGCCCATCGCCGCCGAATGGGGACAGCAGACAACGGCTGCTGGAACCCGGAGGCAGCGAGATGGCGACCGACAACGCGCCCGGCGAGTCGAGCAACATGAGCCGCAGGCGCTTCCTGGGCACGACCGCGGGAGCCGTCGCGGGCGGGACGGCCGCCCTGGCGCTGGTCGGCCCCGCCCCCCACGCGGGCGCGGGGAGGCGCAGCCGGCCCGAGGACTTCGATTCCACCGTGGCGACCGCCTGGTTCGAGCTGGTCGGCACCCTCGTGAGGACCACGCCGGGGTTCACGCCGCCGGTGGCGTCCCGCGCGTTCGCCTACGCCGGCGTGGCGCTCTACGAGGCGCTGGTGCCCGGCTCCCGCCGCTACCGGTCCCTGGAAGGGGAGCTGCCGGGCCTGCGCCTGCGCGACTGGCCCGACCGCAGGCTCGACTGGCCGGCGGTCGCGAACTCGACGCTGGCGGCGATGATGCGTCTGCTGTTCCCGACGACCAGCGACGCCAACAAGTCGGCCATCGACGCGCTGGAGGCGTCGTTCGCCCGGCCGCCGCGGCGCCGGGGGAACGCCCACGTCGACACGCGCTCCGCCGCACGCGGGCGATCGGTGGCGCACAGCGTCTTCGGCTGGTCGCGCGGCGATGGCGGACACGAGGGATACCTACGAAACTTCCCTGCCGGTTACACGCCACCGACCGGCCCCGGGCTCTGGGTGCCCACGCCCCCGTCGTTCCAGCCGGCACTGCAGCCGTCATGGGGCCGGAATCGACCCTTCGCGATCTCTTCTGGCTCGGCCTGCCCGCCCGGTCCCCCCACGGCCTACTCGGAGGATCCGGCCTCCACCTTCTTCGCCGACGCGTTGGAGGTCTACGACGCCGTCAACAGCCGCACCGCGGAACAGGAGGCCATCGCCCGGTTCTGGTCGGACGATCCCGGCACCACCTCGACCCCGCCCGGCCACTCGGTCTCGATCGCGACCCAGGTGATGCGTCGCGAAGGGTCGTCGCTCATGGTCGCCGGCGAGACGTACGCGAAGGTCGGGATGGCGGTCGCCGATGCGTTCATCTCCTGCTGGCAGGCGAAGTACCAGTACAACCTGCTGCGGCCGGTCACGTACATCCGTGCCGTGGTCGACCCCGCCTGGGTCCCGCTGCTCGGCACGCCACCGTTCCCGGAGCACACCTCGGGGCACTCAGTGCAGTCGGGCGCAGCGTTCCAGGTGCTGGCGGACATGTTCGGCGATCGCTACTCCTTCGACGACCACACGCACGACGACCGGGGGCTGGCGCCGCGGCGCTTCGAGTCGTTCAGCCGGTGCGCCGAAGAGGCGGCGGTCTCCCGGCTCTACGGGGGGATCCACTTCCGACCGGCGATCGAGCGGGGTCTGGAACAGGGCCGCTGCATCGGCCGGGCCGTCGGCGAGCTCCCCTTCCGCCGCGGCCACACCGGTCGCGCGTCGGTGGTTCACTGACTGGGTGAACCCGTCTCGGGGCGACCGCCGCGACGATGAACAGGACGACGCGCCGGTGCCGGCGCCTCCGGCGCTGCAATCGGTCGGCATCGCGCTGGACATCGTCGATGCGCTCGCCGACGCCGAAGAGCTGAGCCTCAGCGAGTTGGCCCGGCGCGTGGGCGTGGCGAAGAGCACGGCACACCGGACGTGTGCGGTGCTTGCCCAGCGTGGCCTCGTCGACCGGACGCCGGGCCGCGGTTACCGGCTCGGGCTCCGGCTGGTCGAGTACGGCCATCTGGCGACTGAACGCACGGCCGTGGGACCGCAGGCGCTGCCGCTCCTCGTCGAGCTGCGCAACACCTTGGAGGAGACCGTGCAGATCGGGGTGCCGGCCGGGGCCGACGTCGTCTACGTCGAGCGCGTCGAGGGGCAGCGGGCGCTGCGCTACTCGACCAACGCTCGCCGCTCGCCGCTGCACCGATCCAGCGCCGGCAAGGTGCTGGCGGCGTTCATCCCCGAGCTGGCGGAGGCCCGGATCCGCGCCGGCCTGCCGCCGAGCACGGGCTACACCATCGTCGTGCCCGAGCTCCTCCTCGCCGAGCTCGCCCGGATCCGCGAGCGCGGTTACGCCCGCAGCGTCGACGAGACCGAGCTGGGAATGTCGTCCCTGGCGGTGCCGGTGCGGGACTCGACGAACGGCCCGGTCGTGGCGGCGATCTCCATGGTCGGGCCGACGCCCCGGGTGGTGGGCGATCACGAGCCCCGGCACGCACGCATCCTGAAGGCCGGGGCGCGCCGGCTCACCGAGGCGATCGCCGACGGCGGCTACACCATCCGGCGGGCCTGACTCACGGCGCCAGCCCGAGGACCTCGCGCGCCTGGTCGAACGCCATGGTGGCGGCGCCGGCGTCCACCTGGATCCCGAGCATGCCGACGGCACGCGCGCCCTCGACGTTCTCCTCGGCGTCGTCGAGGAACACGATCTTCTCCGTGGGGAGCCCCAGCGCCTCGGCAGCGACGAGGTAGGCGTCCGGGTCGGGCTTGCTGACGCCGATGTCGGACGCGTCGACGAAGGCGTCAAGCTCCCGGAACGCCGGACGGGCGTCGAAGAACGCCCGGCTCTGGATGGTGTACGCGTCGTTGGACAGGACGCCGACCCGGTGGCCGGCGGCGCGGGCGTCGTGCATGAGGCTGAAGGCATCGTGGTCGAACAGCTCGTCGGGCACGAGGTCCATGATCGAGCGGAACATGGACCGCCAGCTGTCGTGGCCGGTCCTGCGTGCCACGTTGTCCCAGTAGCCGTTCAGCGTCAGGGTGCCGGAGAGCTTCTCCCGCCAGAGCGGATCACCCTCGGGATCGACGGGTCCCCGGCCCGGCACGGGAATGCCGGTGGCGGTGGCGTAGGCGTCCAGCGCCTGCCACGGGTCGAGGATCACACCGCCGACGTCCAACAGCAGCCCGTCGTACATGTCCTGGCACGCTCCGGTTCGTCGAGTGGTCGGTGTCAGTCGTCGGTGCCCAGGAACCGCGCCACGGCCGCGCTGGCGTCAGGCGACTCGTCGAGCACGAGGTGTCCGGCGTCGGGGAACGTGGCCAACGTACCGTGGGGCAGCAGGTCCACCCAGCTGTGCCCGAGCTCGACCGGCACGAGCCGGTCCTCGTCGCCCCACACGACCAACGTCGGGGTGTCGACGCGGCCCAACCAGCGGGGCACCACGCGATCGAACGGGTGCTCCCACAGCATGATCGCCGTTGTGCGCATCTCCCGGTAGCGGTCGACGGTGAAGTCCACGTCGTTGGGATCGGCGGGCAGGTGCGGCGCGAGCGTCTCCATCCGGTGGACCAGGCGGCCCATCAGCTCCTCCGGCGGGATGCGGAAGACGTCGTCGAAGGAGACCCCCCGCCCGCGGAGCCCGGCCGGTGCGACCAGCACCAGGCGGCGGAGGCGGTGCTTCTGCTCGATCGCGAACCGGGCCGCGATCAGGCCACCCAGCGAGAGGCCGACGAGGTTGACGTCGGCCGCCAGCCCGAGCTGGTCGAACAGCTCCGTGTAGTGGAGGACGAGGTCGTGAACGTCCTGCAGGCCCTCGAGGTCGCCCGAATCGCCGTAGCCGGGGTGGTGGGGGATCAGCACCCGGTAGCTCTCGGTCCACGGCTCGGCGAAGCCCCAGCCGTGCCACGTCCCGGCCCCGTGGAAGAACACCAGCGGCGCCGCCGCCGGGTCGCCCGCCGTCAGCACGGCCGTGGGCGTCCCGTGGACGTCATAGTCGTGGCGCTCGAACGCGACGGTCAAAGGACTGGTGGGAGTCGTCGCCGTCATTGCTTCCTGCTCTTGCTTCTCCGCAGCGGGCCGCTCGGGCTCCGCTCGCGGTCTAGCCCTCGGGGACGCTCGCTCACGCCGCCTCCTTCCTCGAACGAAGCCTCGGGATGACCTCTTCCGCGAACAGGGTGGTGTTCTTCACGACCTTCCAGTTGGGCATGTCGCCGAGGGTGAGGTTGAGGTTCAGGCGGGTGCTGCCCGACTCCTCGATCCAGCCGCCGACGGCGTCGGCCACCTTCTCCGGGGTGCCGGCCACGATGCGGTTGATGGCGATGAGGTCGTCCCAGTTGGCGGACCCGTGCACGTCGGCGGCCTGGATCCGCTTCCGGAACTCGGGCACGGTCACGTACCCCGGCGGGTTCAGGTACCGGGGGGTCGTCCGCAGGGCGTTCTCGAAGAAGTACATGACGTGGGGCAGGAACTCCTCCTCGGCCCGCTCGTCCGTCTCGGCGACGTAGGCCATCACGCCGATCGCCACCTTGTCGGGTGTCGGGTCGTGACCGTGGGCCGCGAGGCGCTCGCGGAAGTGGTCGAACACCTTGAGCTGCACGGTTCGGGGGATGAACACCACCGAGTACCCGAACCCCAGCTCCGCGGCCAGCTCGATCGTTTCGGGGGAGCCGGTGCCGACGATGTAGCACTCGGGGTAGGGCTGCTGCAGCGGCCTCGGCCACGGGTTCAGGTAGCGGTAGCTGTAGAAGTCGCCGGCGTAGCTCTGGGGGCCGTCCTGGGTCCAGCACCGCAGGATGATGTCGATCGACTCACGGAACCGGGCCCGCGCGGTCGCGGGATTGACGGCGTTGGCCCAGTACTCCATGCCGGTGCCCAGCGGGAAGGCGACCCGCAGCCTGCCGCCGGACATGACGTCGAGCATCGCGTACTCCTCGGCCAGCCGGTTGGGGTAACCGAGGTTGGGCGGCGTGCCGAACACGCTGATCCAGCTCTTCGTCTGCGGGATCAGCGCAGCCGCGGTCAGGTTGGGTGCGGGGTTCATCGAGTACTGGGTGTTGTGGTGCTCGTTGAGCACCAGCCCGTCGTACCCGAGCTTGTCGGCGAGCAGCATCTCCGACAGGTACCGGTTGTAGAGCTCGTGCCCGGTCTTCGGGTCGTAGTTGGTGTTGGGGAAGTCGACCCAGAGCGACGGACGGTCGCGGTGGTCGGGCGGCAGGTCCGTATACGGGAAGAAGTGGAAGAAGTGGAACTCCGCTTGATCGACCAGACCCATGTGACCCCCTCGGTCGGGTGACGGCTTCCTGATGGCGGTGGTGCCGATGGGCGGGACTCAATGCCCGCCGTCGAGGTCGGCCAGGAACCGGACGAGGTGGCCGGCGACGCCGTCGGGCTCGTCCCACTCGAGCAGGTGGCCGGCGCCCGCCACGACCTCGACCGGCAGGCCGTGCGCCGCCCACGCCGCCGACCTGCCGACCGGAAGCAGCTCGTCGAGCTCACCCCAGAGCACGAGGGTCGGGCAGTCGATGCGGTGGATGCGCCGTGCGAGGCCCCGGTCGCCCAGCGGCCACAACAGGCTGGCGGCGGCCACGTCGGACAGGTAGCGGGCCACCGGGCCGTCGTCGGGCCCGAGCTCGGCGAAGCGTTCCACGAACGGATCGGGGACGCCCTTGGCGAACAGGTGGCTCATCCGCTCTGCGGTCGGCACGGCGTAGACGTCCAGGCCAGGCTCGGCCTCGTCGAAGATGCCGAACGGTGCCAGCAGTGCGGCGCCGGTCACGGCCTCCGGCCGGAACACGGCCAGGTCGGCGGCGAGCATGCCCCCCAGCGATGCACCGACCACGGGGCAGGGGAGCGCGCCGGTGGCGTCGAGCGCGTCCCAGACGACCGTCAGCCAGCCCAGGTGGTCGTCCGGCGTCTCGAAGCCCGAGCGGCCGTCGAGCCCGGGGATCTCCGGGACCACGACGTCCCAGCCGGCGCCTGCGAGGGCCTCGAGGGCGGGCGAGTTGGCCGGGTGGCCGGCGATCCCCGGCAGGTAGACGACGGCGTGCTCGCTCATTGCTTCCCGCTCTTGCTGCTTCGCAGCGGGCCGCTCGGGCCACGCTCGCTGCATTGCGGACGCTCGCTCATTGCTTCCCGCTCTTGCTGCTTCGCAGCGGGCCGCTCGGGCCGCGCTCGCTCGCCTCGGGACGCTCGCTCATGCCGCGACCGCGTTCGTCGGCCACCAGCGGTCCTCGGCGTCTGCGAACAGGGCCCGGAGCCCGGGCGCCACCTTCTCCCCGAAGAGCTTGGAGTTGTAGCGGGTGAGCTCGTCGCTCATGTTGCCGAACTGCAGCATCGTGAGGAGGTGGCCGCAGTTGAA
>DATFVX010000073.1:0-12732 GCA_035259985.1 Acidimicrobiales bacterium
CGCCGAGACGTAGAGCGGGACCTGCCACCAGTGGTTGATCATCGGCGTCAGGCCGAGGCGGACCTTCCCGACGATCTGGATCCACATGTGCAACGTGTCGCGGGTGTCGTCCCAGTGCGACGCCGTCAGGTCCGGCCAGGCGCCCGGACCCGGATTCGGGCCGGGATTCGCGGCAGCGGTCATGCCGGATCCTCCTTCAGGAGCTGGGCGGATGGGCACCTCATCCTGGCTCACGGCGCGCCGCTGACGTAGGTTGAGAAGCCAAGCCCAAGCCGAGAGCTTTCGAGAGGCTCTCGGATCAACGTCCTCGGTGTCCCCGCTGACAAGCCGGGAGGTGCATCCAGGGGGCACCTGTGAGGTTCGAGCGCGCTCTGCCGGGACCGGGCGGGCGTCTGTTGCGCTCGCCGGCATCGCCGACGCGCGCAGCGGCCTGGAGGGGGAGCGCGACCAGCCGTGCGAAGCGCGAGACGAAGACGGCGGGCAGGGCCTGCTGGCGCCGGACGTCGCGTACGCCCGGTCCTGGTTCTGCTTCTCGCCGCGGTGGTCGCCGGGTGCGGCGGTGACACCCCCTCGGTGCTCGACCCGCGGTCGGATGACGCCCGGCGGGTGGAGGGCATGTGGTGGGTCCTGTTCTGGATCTCCTGCGCGGTGGTGGCGGTGGTGACCGGCTTCCTGCTGGCGGCGGCGCGCCGCCGGCGGGCCGAGTTGCACGTCGACGACCAGATCGACAGGCGGCCGGTGTCGTGGGGCGATCGGTTCGTGGTCATCGCCGGCGCCGCCGTACCGGGCGGGATCCTGGCCGGGACGTTCGCGTTCTCGTTGGTGGTGCTCAACGACATGGGGTCCGGTGACCGGAACCTCGAGATCGAAGTCGAGGGCCACACCTGGTGGTGGGAGGTCCGCTACCCGAACGGCGCGGTCACCGCCAACGAGATCCGCATCCCCGTGGGGGAGACGGTGGAGCTCGCACTGCCGACCGCCGACGTCATCCACAGCTTCTGGGTGCCGGAGCTGCAGGTGAAGAAGGATCACATCCCCGGCGCAGACAACCGGCTGTCGGTGGTCGCCGATCACGCCGGTCGCTTCCGCGGGCAGTGCGCTGAGTTCTGTGGCCTCCAGCACGCCCACATGGAGATCATGGTCGAGGCCCTGCCGGCCGACGAGTTCGACGACTGGCTCCAGCGCGAGGCCCAACCGGCACCCGAGCCGGACGGGGCCGACGCCGCGGACGGTCGGCGGATCTTCGAGCGCGCCTCGTGCGCCGGGTGCCACACGATCAGGGGAACGTCGGCGGAGGGCACCCTCGGGCCCGATCTCACCCACCTGGCCAACCGCGAGACGCTCGGGGCCGGCGTCGTCCCGTTCACGCCGGGGGCCCTCGACGACTTCATCACGAACCCGCAGGACGCGAAGCCGGGCGTGAGCATGCCCCCGACGGAGCTCACCCCTGACCAGGTCGACGCGGTCGTCGCCTACCTGACGGAGCTGGAGTGACGCCGGCGTGACGGCGACCGCAGCACCCGACGCGTCGGCGACGACGACCTCGACCGTCGAGCGCCTGGAGGCCGTGTGGGCGGAGCCGCCGGGCCTCGGGTCGTGGCTCGGAACCGTCGATCACAAGCGGATCGGGCTCCGGTACTTCTACACGGGGATGGCGTTCTTCGTCGCCGGCGGCATCGAGTCGCTGCTGATCCGCACGCAGCTGGCGGGGCCGGACCTCGACGTGCTGGGGCCCGAGGGGTTCAACCAGCTCTTCTCGATGCACGGCATCACCATGATGTTCCTGTTCGCCATGCCGGTGCTCTCCGGCTTCGGCAACTACTTCGTCCCGTTGATGATCGGCGCGCGGGACATGGCGTTCCCGCGCCTCAACGCGTTCGGCTACTGGGTCCTGGTGGCCTCGGGCATCTTCCTCTACTCGTCGTTCCTCGTGGGCCGCGCCCCCAACAACGGCTGGTTCAACTACGTGCCCCTCTCCGGGGAGGCGTTCACGCCGGCGATCAACATCGACTACTACGCGGTCGGGCTGATCTTCCTCGGCATCTCCAGCACCGGCGGCGCCATCAACTTCATCGTCACGATCCTCAAGCTCCGGGCGCCGGGGATGATCGTCAATCGCATTCCCATCTTCGTGTGGGGCGAGCTGGCGATGGCGCTGCAGATCGTGTTCGCGCTGCCGGCGCTCACGCTCGCCTCGGTGCTGCTGCTCCTCGACCGCAAGTTCGACTTCCACTTCTACGACGCCGACTCCGGGGGCGATCCGCTGCTGTGGCAGCACCTGTTCTGGGTGTTCGGCCACCCCGAGGTGTACATCGTGGCCCTGCCGGGGTTCGGCATCGCCTCGGCGATCATCCCCACCTGGGTCCGCCGGCCCATCGTGGGTTACACCTACATCGTCATCGGCGAGCTGAGCGTGGCGCTGATCGGCTTCGGGGTCTGGGTCCACCACATGTTCGCGGTGGGCCTGCCGAACATCACCCTGAGCTTCATCTCGCTGGCGAGCTTCATGGTGGCGATACCGAGCGCCATCCAGGTGTTCGCGTGGTTGGCCACGCTCGTCGCCGGCAGGCCGGTGCTGCGGGCGCCGCTGCTGTTCGTCCTCGGCTTCATCTTCATCTTCGTCATCGGCGGTGTGACCGGCGTGATGTTCGCAGCCATTCCGTTCGACCAGGCGGTCCACGACTCGTACTTCGTGGTCGCCCACCTGCACTACGTGTTGGTCGGCAGCGCGGTGTTCCCGATCTTCGCCGCCATCTACCACTGGGGACCGAAGATCACCGGCCGGCTGCTCAACGACCGCTGGGGCAAGGTCAGCTTCTGGCTGATGTTCGTGGGGTTCAACCTGGCGTTCTTCCCCCAGCACCTGCTCGGGCTCTTCGGGATGCCGCGCCGGATCTACACGTACGACCGGGACCTCGGCTGGGGCGGCTACAACATGGCGTCCACCATCGGCGCGTTCATCCTCGCCGTCGGGATCCTCGTCACGATCGTCAACTGGTTCCACAGTCGGACCCGGGGCGCCCCGGCGGGCAACGACCCGTGGCGGGGCGAGACGCTCGAGTGGTACGCGTCGTCGCCCCCGGCGCACTACAACTTCGTCACCATCCCGACGGTGCGCGGCCGCGAGCCCATGTGGGACCAGCCGGAGCTGGCCGGCGGCGCCCAGCCGCCCGAGGACGGGGGCCGGCCCCTGACCGAGGGCCACGCGACGCTCTCGACGAGCATGCTCGATGCGCGGCCCCAGGTGATCGTCCACATGCCCCACGCGTCCGTGTGGCCGTTCCTCCTCACAGTTGCCCTGCTCGTGCTTGCCTTCGCGGTGCTGCTGGACAACTGGGCGCTCTCGGTCGCGGCGGTCGTCGCCAGCGTGGGCGGGCTCGTCGGGTGGTACTGGCCGCGCGGGCAGACCCAGGAGACGTAGGAGATGGCGGCGACGACGACCCACGATGCGCTGCTCGGCGAGACCGGCATCCCCGGCGAGCTGCTGCCGCAGCGGTACGACGGGCCGCGGGCCTTCGGCTGGTGGGGGATGGTGTGGCTCATCGGCACGGAGGCGACCCTGTTCGCCCTGCTGATCGCCAGCTACTTCTACCTCCGGTTCCGCAACGGGCCCGTCTGGCCGCCGGATGGCATCGCCACGCCGGACCTCGCCCTGCCGCTGATCATGACCGCGATCCTGTGGTCGTCGAGCATCCCGGTCCACATGGCCCACACGGGCATCCGGGCCGGCAACCTCACGCGCCTCAAGGTCGGGCTGGCGGTGGGGTTCGTGCTCGGGGCCACCTTCCTCGTGATGACCCTCGGCGTCGAGTGGCCCGAGAAGCTCGACGAGTTCGGGCCCACCACCAACGCCTACGGGTCGCTCTTCTTCACGCTCACCGGCTTCCACGGCGCCCACGTGCTGGCCGGGCTGATGTTGAGCCTGTGGACCCAGGTCCGGGCCTGGCAGGGGGCATTCGACGAGTCGCGCCACCTGACCGTTCAGAACTTCACCATGTACTGGCACTTCGTCGACATCGTGTGGGCGTTCGTCCTCGCCACCATCTACCTGACGCCGCACCTCTGATGAGCATCGACCAGGACGTCCGCGACATCACCTGGCGGGAGAGCCGCGGGTCCGCGGCCCTGTGGTTCGGCGTCCTCGGCAGCCCCGTGGCGTGGCTCGGGCACCTGCTCCTCAACTACTCCCTCGAGGAGTGGTTCGCGTGCTCCCCTGCCACCACCGACAAGGGGGAGATCCTCGGGTTCACCGTCAACCAAGTGTCGTGGACGCTCAACTCCCTGATGGCCCTGACGGCGGCGGGAGCCGGCCTGACCGCGCTGGCGAGCTGGCGCCGGCTGCGACGGGCCACCAACGGCGATGTGCTGGACCGTGAACGGTGGATGGCGTTCGCCGGGATGGTCGAGGGCGTCATCTTCGTCGGCGCGATCCTCCTCGGCTACCTCCCTCCGTTGCTGCTCGACACGTGTGCGACATCGCCATGACCGCGATCGCGCTGACGCTCGCCCACGCTCCGGTCGCCCGGGCGGACCTGTGGACCTCCTGGCGACCCGACCCGCTGGTCCTGGGAATCCTGGCGCTGACCGCACTCCTGTATCGCTCGGGCCTCGCGCATCTCGGTGCGCGACGGCGGCAGCTGGTCCGTCCCGTGAACGTCGCCGCCTTCACGGGAGCGCTCCTGGTGCTCGCCATCGCACTGGCATCGCCGCTGGAGCTGGCGGCCTCGTCCGTGTTCGCCGCCCACATGGTCCAGCACCTGCTGCTCATGCTCGTGGTCGCCCCGCTCCTGGTCTGCGGCCGGCCGGTGGTGGTGCTCGGCCAGGCCCTGCCGCTCCGGGGTCGCCGGCTGTTCGTGCGCGTCCGGGCGCGCCCATCCGTCAGGGCCGCCAGGGACGCGCTCTTCAACCCGGTCGCCGTCTGGGCAATCGGGGCGGTCGTCCTGTGGGCCTGGCACCTCCCGGTCCTGTACGAGGCCGCTCTCCGCCACGACGCGCTCCACGCCGTCGAGCACGCGAGCCTGATCGCCATCTCGGCCGTCGTGTGGGCGGTGGCGTTGGGGCGGGTTCGCCGCTCGCTCGCGGTTCCTGCGGCAGCCGCCCTGCTGTTCGCGACGGCGCTGCAGAGCGGTGCCCTGGGCGCCGTCCTGGCGCTGGCGCAGCGGCCGCTGTACCCCATCCATGCGTCCGTGGCCCCGAGCTGGGGCCTGACCCCGCTCGAGGACCAGCAGCTCGCCGGGGGGCTCATGTGGGTGCCCCCGGGCATCGTCTACGTGGTCGTGATCGCGGGCCTGCTCACCCGGTGGCTCGGATCGTTCGAGGCGCCCGATGCCGAGCCGGTGGCGACGGCGAGGGGGCCGTCGTGAAGGCGACGCGGGCGGCCCTGCTGGTGACGCTCCTTCCCGCCCTGGTCGCGGGGGCGTGCTCGTACTTCGAGAAACCCGAGCCGTTCCGGCCGCCGGCGACGTACCCGCCACTGGACGCCGAGGCGCTCGCTCTGGGGCAACGCCTGTACCAACGCGACTGCTCGTTCTGCCACGGCGACGAGGGTGGGGGCACCTCCAACGGCCCCGACCTCGTGACGGGCGAGAACGGCCCGGCGCTGACCGACTTCATGCTGAGCACGGGGCGGATGCCCATCGGGCAACGGGACGAGCGGATACGACGCCGTGACACGCCCTACGACGACGACGAGATCGTCGCGTTGGTGGGCTACATCGACGAGGCGTTCGACCAGCCGGGCCCGGGGATCCCGGTGGTCGATCCCGCGGCCGGCAGCCTCCCCGAGGGCCGGGACCTGTACCAGGAGCACTGCGCCGCCTGTCACGCCACGACCGGGATCGGAGGCGCGATGCTCGCCCAGCGCGGCGGCGAGACGCGCGGCATCGTGATCCCGAGCCTGCACTCCAGCGACCCCACGGAGGTGGGGACGGCCGTGCGCACCGGCCCGGGCGCCATGCCGGTGTTCGGGCCGGGAGTCATCAACGCCGACGGGCTCGACGCGACCGCCCGGTACGTCGAGTACCTCAAGAACCCTGACGACCGCGGCGGCGCACCCATCGGCAGGATCGGCCCGGTGGCCGAGGGCGCCGTCGGCTGGGTCCTGGGGCTCGGCACCCTGGTCCTGTTCATCCGGTGGGTCGGAACCAAGCGAGGTGAGCGGCGATGAACGGGGCCCGCGGCCGCATCCTGGCCGCCATCGGCGCCAGCATGCTGGCGTCGGTCGGGCTCACGATCGTCTACGCGCTCGGCGGCGATCCGCAGATCGAGGGCGTGCTGCTCGGGGTCTCCCTCGGTGGCATCGCGATCGGCCTCGTGCTCTTCGGCCACCACCTGCTGCCCGGTGACCAGTTCGTGGAGCCGCGCGACGTGATACCGCACGCGACGGCCGAGCGGCCGGGCGTGGAGGCGGCGTTCGAGGCCGGCGCCGAGCCGATCGAGCGGCGGCGGGCCATCGCCATCGCGTTCGTCGCGTCGCTCGGCCTGCTCGGCATCGCCGCACTGTTCCCCATCCGGTCGCTCGGAACCCGGCCCGGCCGCACGCTGTTCCGCACGCAATGGCGCCGGGGCCGGCGCGCCGTCACCGACTCCGGTCGCCCCATCCAGGTCAGCGACCTCGATCTGAACAGCGTGGTGACCGTGTTCCCGGAGGGCCACGAGAACGCCGCCGATTCGCAGACGCTCCTGATCCGCCTCCCCGACGACGTCCCGCCGCCCGGCCCGAGCAACTGGTCGGTTAGCGGCGTCGTGGCGTTCTCCAAGATCTGCACGCACGCCGGCTGCCCCGTCGGCCTGTACCAGGCGGAGACGCAGGAGCTGTTCTGCCCCTGCCACCAGTCCACCTTCTCGGTTCCGGAGGGCGCCAAGCCGACGTTCGGACCCGCCACCCGTCCCCTGCCCCAGCTCCCGATCGGCGTCGACGAGGCCGGCTTCATCGTCTCGCTGTCCGACTACACCGAGCCCGTGGGCCCCGGATTCTGGAACCGGCCCGAATGATCAGGCGACTGGCCCGCTGGATCGACGACAGGATCGGCGGCTCCGCCTTCGCCGAGTCGGCGCTGTCCAAGATCTTCCCCGACCACTGGTCGTTCATGTTGGGCGAGATCGCCCTCTACGCGTTCGTCGTCCTCGTCATCACCGGCATCTTCCTGACGTTCTTCTTCGATCCCAGCGTCGCCGAGACCACCTACAACGGGTCGTACGCGCCGCTGCAGGGCACCACGATGTCGGAGGCGTACCGGTCGGTCGTCGAGCTCAGCTTCGACGTGCGGGCCGGACTGGTCATGCGCCAGGCGCACCACTGGGCCGCCATCGTCTTCATCGCCGCCATCGTCGTCCACCTGCTGCGCGTGTTCTTCACCGGCGCCTTCCGGCGGCCCCGCGAGCTCAACTGGATCGTCGGGGTGACCCTGCTGGTCCTCGCCTTCTTCAACGGGTTCACCGGCTACTCGCTGCCGGACGACCTGCTGTCCGGCACGGGGCTGCGCATCGCCTACTCGATCGCCCTGTCCGTGCCGGTGGTCGGAACCTGGATCGCGTTCTTGATCTTCGGCGGGGAGTTCCCGGCCGAGGCGATCATCCCCCGCCTCTTCGTGACCCACATCCTGCTCGTGCCGGCCGCCATCGTCGCCTTGCTCACCGTGCACCTGGCCCTGATCTGGCGGCAGAAGCACACCGACTTCGCCGTCCGCGGCCGGCGCGAGAGCAATGTCGTGGGCCCCAAGCTGTGGCCCACGTACGCCGCCTTCTCGACGGGCCTGTTCTTCGCGGTGTCGGCGGTGACCCTGGCCATGGGCGGGCTCGTCCAGGTCAACCCCGTGTGGGTGTACGGCCCCTTCCGGGTCTCCGAGGTGCCGTCGCCGGCGCAGCCCGACTGGTGGCTCGGGTGGCTGGAGGGCGCGCTGCGCATCTTCCCGCCGTGGGAGATCCGCGCCTTCTCCTACGAGATCCCCAACCCCTTCTTCCCCGGGGTGGTCGTCCCGACGGTGACCTTCGGTGCCCTCTACCTTTGGCCGTTCCTGGAGGCGCGGTTCACGGGTGATCGGGGGCCCCATCACCTGCTCGAACGGGCCCGGGACCATCCGGTGCGGACGGCCTTCGGGATCACCGCCCTCACCTTCTTCGTGCTGCTCCAGCTGGCCGCCAGCAACGACCTGATCGCCCACCGGTTCTCGGCGTCGGTGGCGACGATCAGCTGGGCGTTCCGCATCCTGGTGCCGGTGCTCCCGCTGATCCTCGGCTACGCGACCTACCGGCTCATGACCGCGCTCAAGGCCAGCACCGTCGAGCGATTCGCCGAACTGCCGCTGCGCGCCGTCGTCAAGCCAGGCGGCGACGGGGAGGCGCCCCCCGAGGCGGAACCCGCCGCGCCCGCGCCGAGCGAGGTCGGGGCGATGATCTTCATCTTTCCGGACCCCGACGGCCGGTGGCGCTGGTCGTACCGCGTCACCGACAACGGCCTCGAGCTCCGCAGCCACAAGAGCTTCGTATCGCCCGACGTGGCCGAGCACGCCGCCGTGCAGGCCTATCCCGACACCCCGGTGGTCCAGTCCACCGAGCCGGTTGCACCCACGTCGCCGCCGTAGCCGCGGTGCTCGCGGGCCCGAGCCGTCGCTCCCGCGGCAACCCGCGGGTCACGCACGCGCGGTCACGATCCAGGCGCGCGAGTCGAAGTAGACGCCGTTTCCGGTGTCGTGTGCCGCAAGCGTGGCCCGGAGCCGGTCGACTGCGTGCGCGGCCGTGGGCGCGTCGAGGCCGGCGAGGAGGTTGCGGGCATGGCGCAGGCCGAGCACGGCCTCGCAGGCTGCCGCGGGGTCGGGCCCGTAGAGCACCGGTTCGTGGATGTCCGCGAAGGCGGCTCCGGCGAAGCCCGCGGCGGCGAGCATGCGCTGCGTGCCGGCGCGATCGGCCAGCGAGAACGGCTCCATGTCGCTCGCCGACGCAGCCGGCGGGCTCGAACCGGCGATGGCCTGGCGGGTGGCGGTGAACCACTCGTTGCGATCGGCGTCCTGCCAGACCATGGCCACGAGGCGTGCACCGGGGCGGAGGGCCCGGCGAATGTTGGTGAACGCGACCACGGGGTCGGCGAAGAACATCGTGCCGAAGCGGCTGATGCAGACGTCGAAGTGCGCAGGCGGGAACGGGTGCGTCTGGGCGTCGCCGAGCTGGAAGGTGACGTTGCCGAGTCCCTCCTCTCGGCTCAGCCGGCGGGCACGCTCGAGCACGGCCGCCGAGGCGTCCACCCCCACGGCGCTCCCGCCGCCTGCGGCCCGGGCGGCCTCGCGTGTCGACTGGCCCGCACCGCACCCGATGTCCAGCACCCGGTCGTGTGCGCGCACGGCGGCCGCCGCGCGGAAGTGCACGTTGTGCCGGTGCACCTCGTCGTCGTAGAAGTCGCTGTCGCCGATCGTGTTCATGGCCGGAGCGCCATCGGCCCGCCGCGCAGCACCCCCCGCACGGCGTCGAGGGACACCGCTTCGGGTGCGAGCTCGGGCAGCCACCACGTGGCGCCCGCCTTGGCGTACGGGACCGGGTCGACCCCGATGGGGAGCCCCACGGCGATGTCGTACGCAGCGGTGGCATCCGGCCGCAGCGCGGCGATAGTGGCCACGATCTCGGTCAGTTGGTCCGGGTGATCGAGGTTGGCGGGAAAGAACCCGTCGTGGCGTGCGGCCCGGCGGAGCGGCCTGGCGTTGCCCGGGAAGCCCGCGACCCAGACGGGAACGCCGGGACGCTGCACCGGCCGGGGGAGGAACTGGATGCCGTCGACGATGTAGTGCCCGCCGCGATGGTGCACGGGCTCGCCGGACCACGCGGCCGTGAGGATCCGCAGCGACTCGTCGAGCATCTGGCCGCGGAGGCGGTCGTCGAGCTGCTCGCCGGTCTTGGACAGCTCGGCCGCGAAGCGATCGAGTCCGATCCCCACGCCCAGGGTGAGACGGCCCCCGCTGAGCACGTCCAGGGTCGCCGACTCCCTGGCGACCTTCGCGGGTCGGCGGCGGGGGAGCGGCGTGACCATGGGACCGAGGCGCACCCGTTCGGTGGCGGTCGCCATGGCGGCGAGGGAGATCCACGGGTCGGCCACCTGCGTCACCGGCGCCGGCCAGCGCAGCTGGTCCCACACGAAGACGCCGTGCCAGCCGGCCTCCTCCGCCTCGGCGGCCAGGCGTGCGACCGTCACCGGGTCGGCGAGCTCGTCGAAGAGCGGCAGCCACAGCGCGGAGCGGGTCTCGCCGCTGCCGCCATGCCCCTCCGATGGGGTGCGGTCCCGGGCTTGTTCCATGCCGGTTTCGATTACCCAGCGGAGCGTCGGCTCACCCCGCGGACGGCAATGCCGCCTCCACCGCCTCGGCCACCGTTCGGCCGAGCATCCGGAGTGGGGCCGGGTCGCGTGCGCTCCGGCTGAGCAGGAACCCGCCCTCGAGTGCGGCGAGGAACAGGGTGGCCAAGGGGCGCGCGGCGTCTGCGTCGAGGCCCCCGGCCGCGAAGCGTGCCTCGAGACCCGTCAGCCAGCCCTCGAAGATGCTCCCGGCGACCTCCCGCAGCGGCTCGTTGGTGCTCGCCACCTCGAGGGCAACGGTCGCGATCGGGCAGGCGTCGGCGTAGTCGGTCTCGACGAGCAGGTCGGCGGCGCGGTCGAAGCCCAGGCGCACGGCCCCCACGACGTCGTCTCCCGCCTCGTTGAGCACGGCCTCGACCTGTCGGGCGTAACCGGCCGCCGCGTGACGGAGCGCGGCGGCCGCCAGCTCCTCCTTGCCGCCGGGGAAGAAGTGGTAGAGCGATCCGAACGGCGCCGGGGCCCGCGTCGAGATCGCCTTGAGGCCCGTCCCGGCGTAGCCGCGTTCCCGAAGGAGCCCGGCGGCTGCGTCGACGATTCGTTCCCGGGTTCCGGTTGCCATGGCCCACAGCCTAGTAGTAGAACGATCTATCAAGTGAGGAGGAGGTGGCGCATGGGCTCAGCGCCGGCCGACATCGACCGCCCGACCGCCATCTTGCGCCTGCTGCTGGTGGTGGCGATCGCCGAGTCGTTCGTCCACTACGCCGACAACGCCCTGCGGTACGACGACTACACGGTGGCCGATCCGTCGTTCCCCGGCGGGCTCATCAAGCAATGGGTGATCCCTGTGTCCTGGGTGCTCTTCACCCTCGCCGCCATCATCGGCTACCGGCGCTTCCGGGAGGGTCGCCGACCGGAGGCCGCGGCTTGGATCGGCGCCTACTCGGTCAGCGGGCTGATCAGCGTCCTGCACTACCGGGACATCGCGATCGGCGACCTCAGCGCGTTCCAGAACACGTTCGTCTTCCTCGACGTGGCCCTCGGCGTGTCGCTGCTCGCATTCGCGCTCTGGACCGCGCTCGCCGCACCGACACCCAGCCCCCCGTCACCGCCCGCGCGAGCGGACCCCCTCCGCGAGGAGCTCCGGCGGACCTCGCAGTGAGTGCCTACCCCAGGATCCGGGTGCCGTCGAGGTAGCCGAGGTCAACCAGCTCGGCGCCGGGCGCGACGCGCGCCAGCTCGTCGCGGATCGGCCCCACGTCGGTGTCCACCGAGAAGCCGGGAAGCCAGTTGTCATGGTGCGAGAGCACGACGCGCTGCGGCCGGAGCAGCTCGACCTCCCGGGCCACGAACTGGGCCAGCGAGCCCTGGATCGGCTCCCCGTCGATGTTCCCCCGACCGGCGGCGGCCACGATCGCCACGTCGGGCCTCAGGTCGCGCATGATGGCGGACCAGTGCCCGGAGGTGTCCTGGTAGAAGAGCCGGCCGTCGGGCGTCTCGAAGACGTAGACGAGCGCGCCCCCGTCGCCCCGGTCGCCCTGCTGTGCCGTGAGGAGGTGCTCGCGCGACGAGGGCGCCAGGCCGGCGAGGTGCACGAGCAGCTTCTCGAAGCGCGCCCTCTGTTCCTGCCACGTGAGGCCGAGGTCACCGAGGCAGACCTCGTCGGCCTGCGTCATCTGGCCGTGCGACCACACGCACGAGTGCTGGCTCGGGTATGCCGACACGCGTACGTCGTCGGACAGCGCGACCGTCTCCCCGCCGGCCACGCAGATCATCCGGTCGACCGGGACGCCCGCCTGCTCCATGATGCGGACGGTCTCGTAGCTCCCGACGATCCGGGCGCCGGTGTTCCGGGCGATCCGCTCGGCGCCGTAGAGGTGGTCGAAGTGGGAGTGTCCGACGACGATCCAGTCGCAGTCGTCGACGTCGTCGGCGGTGAGGCCGGTGCCGGCGGCGCCTGCGGCGCGGTCGACGTACGCGTCGAGGAAGATGGTCAGGCCGGCAGTGCGCAGCGCGAACGTCGCGCAGCCGAACCAGTCGAGGCTCGTCGCCATCCCGACCGGAGCCTAGTGGGCCCTCGCGGAAGTCATCGTGGCGTCTCGCCGGCCAGATTCGCCGCTGGACGTCGTCCTCGTCGTCGCCGCAGCCGTTGGCTGCGCCTTCCTCCTGCGTCCTCGCCAGCGACGAATCTGACGCGGCGACACATCCACGGAACTTCCGCGAGCGCCCACTGGTGGGGCGCTACAAGCCGCCCCGCTGAGCGCATCGGGGTCGGCCACGTGGGCGATGGGCGTTGCCGAGGGTCAGGCGTGCTCGGACCGCAGGGTGCCGGCCACCGGGCGGCGGGCGCCGAGGCGGGCCGGGACGGTGGTGAGGGCCGCCATCGCGAGCACGGTTGCGGGGGCCACGGCGAGCAGCTGCCACAACGGCGGGCCCGTCACCCCGTCCTCGCCGCCTCC
>DATFVX010000074.1:0-2225 GCA_035259985.1 Acidimicrobiales bacterium
GACGCGGCGACGGCCAGCAGGCTCTGGTCCGCCAGCCGGGCCAGGCCGTCGACGACCTCGCCCGGCTCCAGGGGCGTGAACCCGGCCACCTCGGCGGCGGCCGGGGCGGTGAACGGCGAGACGAACACCGAGACCCGCCGCAGCAGGGTCAGGTCGGCGCCGCTGAGCAGAGCCTGGCTCCAGTCGAGCATGGCCCGGATCGAGCGGTGCCGGTCGTCGGCGCGATGGCCACCGACCAGGAGCCGCAGATGGTCGGACAGGCCGGCGACGAGCCCGTCGAGCCCGAGCGCGGGCAGACGGGCCGCGGCCAGCTCGATCGCCAGCGCCACCCCGTCCAGCTTGCGGCACACGTCGGCGACCTGGTCCAGGTGCTCGGCCTCGACGGTCCAGCCGACGGCCGTGGCCCGGTCGAGGAACAGAGCGACGGCGTCGGCGTCGTGCCCGTCGAGCGCCAGCGGCGGGACGGGATAGACCCGCTCGAAGGGCACCATGAGCCGGGCCCGGCTCGTGGTCAGCACCCTCACACGCGGGCAGCGCGCCAGCAGCCGCTCGACGAACGGTGCCACCCCGTCGGCGAGGTGCTCGCAGTTGTCCAGCACCAGCAGGGCGTGGCGATCGGCCAGGGCGGCCACCACCGAGTCGTCGATGGTGCGGCCCTGTTGCTCGCCCAGGCCGAGCGCGGCCGCCACGGCGGATCCGACCATGGCCGGATCGGTGACCGGGACCAGGTCGACGAACCACACGCCGTCGGTGAAGTCGCCGGCCAGGTCCGTGGCGACCGCCAGCGCCAGCCGGGTCTTGCCCACGCCGCCGGGTCCGACCGCGGTGACCTCGCGGTGTGCCTCGACGGCGTCGCGCAGCTCAGCTCGCTCCCGGGCCCGGCCGATGACCGGGCTCAACGGCGACGGAAGCCCGGCCAGCGCCTGGCTGGTCCGCTCGGCCCGGGCCAGCTCGGCGGCGACCTCCGCGAGGGCGCGACGATCAGGGACCCCGAGCTTGCGCAGCAGCGAGGAGACGTGCGTCTCGACCGTACGTACGGAGATGAACAGCTGCGCACCGATCTCGGCGTTGCTGCGGTGCTCGGCGACCAGGCTCAGGATCTCGGCCTCACGAGCGGAGATCCCGGCCGTGGCCGTCGGTGTGGACACGGGACCCATTCTCCCGCACTCGTCCGTCGCCAAGATCGGTGGCGCGCTCCGTGGTGAGCACGGATGGGGCGCGGCACGGAGCGGGAGATGCTGCCCCGGGAGGCCCACCCCGACCAGGAGGCAGCCATGAGCCACGGCATCCAGACCATCATCATCCCCGTCCGGGACCTGGCCGGCGCCAGGGCGCTGTACGGGGCGGTCCTGGGCGTTGAGCCGTACGCCGACGAGCCCTACTACGTCGGCTTCCGGGTCGGCGAGCAGGAGATCGGCCTCGACCCGAACGGCCACAACCACGGCATGACCGGCCCGGTCGGCTACTGCCGCGTCGGCGACGTCACCGCCACCCTGCGCGATGCCGTCGAAGCCGGCTGGCGAGCCCGCCAGGACGTCAAGGACGTCGGCGGAGGCCAGCTCGCCGCCATCGTCGAGGACCCCGACGGCAACGTCCTCGGGTTCCTCCAGCGCTGAGAACCTGATCGACCCAGGAGACATGCCATGACCACCATCGAATCCATCACCCTCGAGGCGGCCGACCCCACGGCTGCCGACAAGTTCTGCACCGCCGCCTTCGGCTTGGGCGCTCAGGTGCGCGCCCGGGCCGCGGAGGCCCCGACGACCGGCTTCCGCGGGTTCACGCTGTCGCTCGTGGTGTCCCGACCGGCGACGGTCGACGCTCTCATGGGCGCCGCGATGGAAGCCGGCGGGACCGAAATGAAGCCGGCCAAAAAGTCCCTGTGGGGCTACGGCGGGGTCGTGAGCGGCCCCGACGGCACGATCTGGACGGTCGCGTCGTCGTCGAAGAAGGACCGCGGTCCGGCTACCCGCGAGATCGACGAGCTCGTCCTCCAGCTGGGCGTCACCGACGTGGCCGCGAGCAAGCGGTTCTACGTCGAGCACGGGCTCGAGGTGGCGAAGAGCTACGGCCGCAAGTACGTCCAGTTCGCCAGTCCGTCGAGCCCGGTCATCCTGGCGCTCTACGGTCGCGGTGCCCTGGCCAAGACCGCGAGCGTGTCCCCGGACGGCACGGGATCGCACCGCATCGCCATCAACAGTGCGGCGGGGCCCTTCACCGACCCC
>DATFVX010000075.1:0-6357 GCA_035259985.1 Acidimicrobiales bacterium
GGCTTCTCGCCGGCCAGATTCACCGCTGGACGTCGTCCTCGTCGTCGCCGCAGCCGCTGGCTGCGCCTTCCTCCTGCGTCCTCGCCAGCGACGAATCTGACACGGCGATACATCCACGGAACTTCCGCGAGCGCCCACTAGCTGTCGATCGAGCGCTGGTACGCCCGCACCGCCAGCGGCGCGCAGACGGCCACGATCCCCAGTATCCAGATGACCGAGTACGCCATCGGATGCGCGATCGACCAGGGGTCGCCGGGCGCCGACGGCGTGTTGGGATTCCCGAACTGGATCCGGACGGCATCGGCCAGCGTGGTCACCGGGTTCCACTCGGCGATCGTCCGCAGCACGCCCGGCATCGTCTCCGTGGGCACGAAGGTGCTGGCCACGAACGTGATCGGGAACAGGGCGACGAAGGCGATGCCGGTGACCCCCTCCGGGGTCGCCACCAGGCTGCCGAGCAACACGCCCACCCAGATCATGGCGAAGGCGAAGCCGATGAGCAGGAGGAACCCACCGACCGCATCCGGGACGCCGTCACGGATCCGCCATCCGATGGCGAGGCCACAGATCGACATCAGGGCGATCGGCAGCAGCGACTTGATGAGGTTGGCGATGGCGTGGCCCCCCAGCACCGCCCCCTGGGCGATCGGCAGCGAGCGGAACCGGTCGACCGCCTGGTTCTTGCGGTCGTTCGCCAACGACAGGGCCACGCCGAACGCGGTGAAGACGATTGTCTGGGCGAAGATCCCACCCATCAGGAACTCGCGGTAGTCGCCGCCGCCCGGCACGTCGATGGCGCCGCCGAACACGTAGGCGAAGAGGAGCACGAACATGATCGGCTGGATCGTCGCGTCGCTCAGCTGCTCGGGCTGGCGCTTCATGTGGACCAGCCCCCGGCGGGCGATGACCCACGTGTCGTGGAGCACGCCGCGGGGTGGGTGGACGCTCGCGCCGGCGGCGTCCCCGCGGGCGCGGGCATCGGTGCGGGGCGGCGCGGGCGTGGCGATGGCGCTCACGGCGCCGCCTCCTGGAGCTCGAGGTCGTCGTCGGGCATGGAGCCGGTGATGGTCAGGAACACCTCGTCGAGCGTCGGCTGGCGCAGGCTGAGGTCGTCGACGGGGATCTGCGCCTCGGAGAGCGCCTGCGCGACCCTGACGAGCGCGTCGACGCCCTCGGTGGTCGGGGCGACGATCGAGCGGGCGGCGGGATCGACGCGGGGCTCCGCGCCCGTGATCCTCGCCAGGATGCCGGCGGCGTCGCCGACATGCGCGGGCTCGACCACCACCGCGTGCACATGGTCGCCACCGACCTCCCGCTTGAGCTTGCGGGCGTCGCCCCTGGCGATGATGCGGCCCCGGTCGACCACGATGATGTCGTCGGCCAGCCGCTCGGCCTCCTCGAGGTACTGCGTGGTCAGCAGCAGGGTGGCGCCCAGGTCGACCAGCGTGTCGAGCACGGACCACAGTTCGGTGCGCGCCCGTGGGTCGAGGCCCGTCGTCGGCTCGTCGAGGAACAGGACCTCGGGGCGGGCCACCAGCGTCGCCGCCAGGTCGAGCCTCCGGCGCATGCCGCCCGAGTAGCCCGAGGTGACGCGATCGCCGGCGTCGGCAAGGGAGAACTCGGCGAGCAGCTCTGTCGCCCGCGTCGCGGCGTCCTTGCGGCGGAGCTGGTGCAGCTCGCCCAGCATGATCAGGTTCTCCCGACCCGTCAGCAACGGGTCGACGGTGGCGTCCTGTGCGGCCAGGCCGATCCGCCGACGGACCTCGGTGCCCTGGGTCCTGACGTCGAAGCCGGCCACGGTGGCCTCACCCTCGTCGGCCTCGGCGAGCGTCGTGAGTATGCGAACGGCCGTGGTCTTGCCCGCGCCGTTGGGACCGAGGACGGCGGTCACGGTGCCGGTGGGGATCTCGAGATCGACGCCGTCGAGTGCGACCGTCGACCCGTAGCGCTTGACCAGACCGCGCGCTTCCACGGCGTAGCTGTCTGACATCGATGCTCCAGGGGGAACGGGCGGGCGTTGCGTCTGACGCTAATTGCTGAAGTGAACTTGAAGTCAACGCCTCGGGGCGTGGCGTTGGTCACCCGATCGGGCCAGGCGGGGTGTGCCCGGCAGACTGACCGGAGTGGAAGACGCTAGCGAGCGACGCGCCCCGAACCCGCCTGTATTTCTGTACGACGGCGACTGTGCCTTCTGCACCTCTTGCGCCCTGTTCATCGAACGCCACATACCGACGACCGCGGACGTGACGCCGTGGCAGTTCGCCGACCTCGAGGCGCTCGGTGTCCCGCAGGCCGACGCGGAGGCGTCGGTGCAGTGGATCGATCCGGCGTCGGGTGGGGCGGGGCGGGCTGCCGGTCCCGCTGCCATCGCCCGGCTCCTGGTGGACGCGGGCTCGTACTGGCGTGCGCTCGGCCTGCTGGTCCACCTGCCACCGATGCGCTGGATCGCCGGCCCTGCCTACCGGCTGGTCGCGCGCAACCGCGATCGCCTGCCCGGCGGTACGGCCGCCTGTCGGCACCCGCAGGCGGAGCGGGACCGGATCGCGCGCCGCTGACCAGCGCGCCGGGCGTTCCTGTTGTTCACGGGAAGTTCGCCAAAACGTGTCGAAAATGCTTCAATCGTGCGTCTGGACGCACGAGTCCGCGCGCTGGGTGTAATACTCGGTGCCCGGCCCAGATGCCGCCGCTCATGGAAACGACCTCCGCCGCCGCCGCTTCCACGTCCGCCACCTCCTCTGAGGGCTGCGTGTGCCATGTGCACACGGCCCCGCCGTTCACACCATCGTCCGTGCTGCTGCGGCGTCGGAGGCTGCTGATCGCCCTCGGCGTTCTCCTGGTGGCGCTAGCCACGGCCGCCGCCCTCCGCAACGGTCAGGCCCTGCTGACCTGGGACGAGCCGATCCAGCGGGAGGTGGAGGCAAACCGGACATCGGCACTCAACGACATGTTCCTGGCGTTGTCGCGCCTGGGGTCGACGGTGTTCGTGCTCATCGCCGGATCGCTGGGTGCGATCCTGACGTGGCGCCGCTGCCGCGCCGTAGCCACGGCGCTGCTCGTCGCCACCTTCGCCCGGCCCGCGATCGAGTTCATCGTCAAGGGACTGGTCGGCCGCGATCGTCCCGACTTCGACAGGCTCGTGGCCGGCACCGGGTCCTCCTTCCCGAGCGGTCACGTCATGGCTGCGATCGCGCTCTGGGGCCTGCTGCCGGTGGTCGTGGCGCTCTACACGCGCCGCCGCGCCATCTGGTGGGCGTCGGTCGGGGTGTCGGTCACGCTGATCGCCGGCATCGCCGCGAGCCGCGTCTACCTGGGCGTCCACTGGTTCTCCGACGTGACGGCGGGTCTGGTCGTGGGGACGTTCTTCCTGCTGGGAGTGGACACGGTGCTGGTTCGCGCCCATCGCCGCTACCCGTGCAAGATGCTGGCCGAGCAGGCCGAACGGGAGCGCGCGCAGCTGGAAGAGGCCCAGCCGGCGCGGGCCGCCCCGGTGGAGCCGCCCGAGAAGGTCCCGGTCGGCTCCGGGGTCTAGGCGCCCGGCGCACCCGCGGCGGCCACTGTGGCGGTCACCGGTAGGTGGTCCGAGATCGACGCGAACGGCGGGAAGCCGGGGTCGCCGTAGCGCGGCACGGACACCGACTCGGGGTTCAGCCCGTCGCTGACGAACACGTAGTCGATGCGCCGGGTCGGTGGCTTGGTCGTGCCCGGTACCCAGGCCCGCCAGTTGGTCGACCCCGGCTCGTCGGGCCGCAGGATGGCCCACACGTCCCGCAGTCCGGCCTCCTCGAAGCGGGTGTAGACGGCGGACCCGGGGCGATCGTTCAGGTCGCCCGCCACGATCGCCGGCCGGTCCCGCTCGGCGATGCGACGGAGGACGGCGTCGGCCTCCAGCATGCGGATCGAGGTCGCGTCGCCGGTGCTGAGGTGCACGTTGATCAGCGTGACGAAGATGCCCGCGCCGGACTCGGAGCCGGACGCGGGGTCGACTCGGACGGTGGCGACCTGCAGTATGCGGCGGCGCGAGCTCAAGGGCATCGCGCGATGCGTGATCGCGTGGGTGCGGGCCAGGGCCGGCTGCGTGACGCCGATCACGGCCATGCCCTCGGGCCACGTGCGGATGGGCCAGTGCTTGAAGCCCCAGCTCCGGCTCTCGGCGCCGAGCGATCTGGCGATGGCCCGGGCCTGGAAGAACTGGACCTCCTGGAACACGACCACATCGGCCGCCATCGCCCGGACGTGGTCGGACACGGCGCGGACGTCGACGCCTTTGCTGCCCTTGAGGTTCCACGACAACACGGTCAGTGACATCGGCGCTAGCAGTCCATCCAGCGATGAGTGGCTCTGTGGTCCCGAGACGTCAGGCCCGAGGGGCCCCGCCGGCCACCAGCAGCTCGGCGATCTGCACGGCGTTGAGGGCCGCGCCCTTGCGGAGGTTGTCGTTGGACACGAACAGTGCGAGGCCGTGCTCGACGGTCGGATCCCGGCGGACCCGGCCCACGTAGCACGGGTCGGTCCCCGCGGCCATCAACGGCGTCGGGACGTCCACGACCGCCACGCCGGGCGCCTCGGCGAGCAGCTCCAGGGCGCGTCCGGGGCTGATCGGTCGCTCGAAGTCGGCGTTGATCGACAGCGAGTGCCCGGTGAACACCGGCACCCGCACGCATGTACCCGACACCGGCAGGTCGGGTATGCCGAGGATCTTGCGGCTCTCGTTGCGCAGCTTCTGCTCCTCGTCGGTCTCGCCGCTGCCGTCGTCGACGATCGAGCCGGCCAGGGGCAACACGTTGAAGGCGAGCGGCCCTGCGAACTCGACCGGTGCGGGCATGTCGATCGCGGCCCCGTCGAAGGCCAGCGCCTGCGCCCGGTCCGCAGCCTTGCGGACCTGCTCGTCCAACTCGGCGGTGCCCGCCAGCCCGCCCCCCGATGCGGCCTGGTAGCTGCTGACCACCAGCCGCCGCAGCCCGGCCTCGCGGTGGAGCGGCGCCAGCACGGGCATGAAGGCCATCGTGGTGCAGTTGGGGTTGGCCACGATGCCCTTGGGGATGCTGTCGAGCGCCCCGGGATTGACCTCGGACACGACCAGGGGGACATCGGGGTCCATGCGCCAGGCCGAGGAGTTGTCGATCACCGTCGCGCCGGCGGCGGCGACGCGGGGCGCGAGCGCCTTCGCCGTCACCTTGCCGGCAGAGAACAGGGCGATGTCGATGCCCGACCAGTCGGCGGTGTCGGCGTCCTCGACGACGACCTCGTCGCCGTGCCAGGGGAGCGTGCGCCCGGCCGAGCGCGGCGAGGCGAAGTACCTGATCTCCCCGACCGGGAACGAGCGCTCCGCCAGCACCGAGCGCATCACGCCACCGACCTGTCCCGTGGCGCCGACGACGCCCACGCGCACCTGTGAACTCATGCCCGAAGGCTACGGGGCCGAGCGGATGGCCCCGCAACTGGGTTGGCGCCGTCAGTCCGCGAGCTCGAAGGCCGCGTGCAGGCTCTGGACCGCCTGCTCGATCTGGTCCTCGCGGACGACGCACGACGTGCGGATCGCCGACGTGGAGATCATCTCGATGTTGATGCCGCCGCCGGCCAGGACCTCGAACATGGTGGCGGCGACACCGGGGTTGGACTTCATGCCCGCGCCCACGATGCTCACCCGCGCGATGTCGCGGTCGGACGACACCCCGGTGGCGCCGATCTCGGCGGCCAGGCGTTGGCAGACCTCGGTGCCGGTCGTCAGGTCGTTCTTCGGGACAGTGAACGAGATGTCCGTCACGCCGTGGTCGGACACGTTCTGCACGATCATGTCGACGTTGACGCCCACGTCGGCGAGCTCCCGGAACAGGCGGGCCGCGATGCCCGGCTTGTCCGGCACCCCGGACACCGTGACCTTTGCCTCGCTCACGTCGTGGGTGACGGCGGAGACGATCGCCTGCTCCATCGACTTGTCCTCCTCGGTGATCCAGGTGCCCGGCTCCCAGGTGAAGGCCGAACGGACGTGCAGCTTGACCCCCCACCGGCGGGCGAACTCCACCGAGCGCATCGCCGGCTTGGGACAGCCGGTCGCGGTCATCTCGAGCATCTCCTCGAACGACACCTGGGCCATCCGCCGGGCCTCGGGGACCAGCCGCGGGTCGGCGGTGAACACGCCGGGCACGTCGGTGTAGAGCTCGCAGGCGTCGCCGTCCAGGGCATGGCACAGCGCGACCGCCGTCGTGTCGGAGCCGCCCCGGCCCAGGAACGTGACGTCGTGGTCGGTGGACACGCCCTGCGAGCCGCCCACCACCGGCACACGGCCGGCCTCGAGCGCCTTGCGCAGCCGGTCCGGCCGCAGCTCGACGATCTTGGCGTTGGTGTGGTTGGTATCGG
>DATFVX010000076.1:0-8695 GCA_035259985.1 Acidimicrobiales bacterium
TTCGACGCCACGGCCGCTCCCTGGCTGGTAGGTACGCCCCTGAGGACGGTCGTGCCTGACGGGCGACCGCGAAAACGTAACGTGAGGGACCGCCGGAAACGGGGACCCCCCTAGGCTGTACAAGTTCGATACAAGTGCCCCGATCGGAGAAGCCGCCCATGGCCAAGATCAAGGTCGCCAACCCCGTCGTCGAGATCGACGGGGACGAGATGACGCGGGTCATCTGGCAGTTCATCAAGGACAAGCTGATCCTCCCCTACCTCGACGTCGACCTGCTCTACTACGACCTCTCGATCCAGGAGCGCGACGAGACCGACGACCAGATCACCGTCGACGCCGCCAACGCGATCAAGCAGCACGGCGTGGGCGTGAAGTGCGCCACCATCACGCCGGACGAGGCGCGCGTCGAGGAGTTCGGGCTGAAGAAGATGTGGCGCTCGCCCAACGGCACGATCCGCAACATCCTCGGCGGGGTCGTGTTCCGCGAGCCGATCATCTGCTCCAACGTGCCCCGGCTCGTGCCGGGCTGGACCAAGCCGATCGTCATCGGCCGTCACGCCCACGGCGACCAGTACAAGGCCACCGACTTCGTCGTCCCCGGGCCGGGGACGCTGACGATCAGCTACATCCCGACCGATGGGGGCGAGCCGATGGAGTTCCGGGTCGCCGAGTACCCGGGCGGCGGCATCGCCATGGGCATGTACAACTACGACGACTCGATCCGGGACTTCGCCCGCGCCTCGTTCCGCTACGGCCTCGAGCGCCACTACCCCGTCTACCTCTCCACCAAGAACACGATCCTCAAGGCCTACGACGGCCGGTTCAAGGACCTGTTCCAGGAGGTGTTCGACGCCGAGTTCAAGGCCGAGTTCGACGCCGCCGGGCTGACCTACGAGCACCGCCTCATCGACGACATGGTCGCCCAGGTCATGAAGTGGGAGGGCGGCTACGTGTGGGCGTGCAAGAACTACGACGGCGACGTGCAGTCCGACGTGGTTGCCCAGGGATTCGGATCGCTGGGGCTCATGACGTCCGTGCTGCTGACGCCCGACGGTAGGACCTGCGAGGCCGAGGCCGCCCACGGCACCGTCACCCGGCACTACCGGCTGTGGCAGCGGGGCGAGAAGACCTCGACCAACCCCATCGCCTCGATCTTCGCGTGGACCCGCGGCCTCAACTTCCGGGCCAAGCTCGACGGGAGCCCCGAGGTGGCACGGTTCGCCACCACGCTCGAGGACGTGTGCGTGAAGACCGTCGAGGGCGGGCAGATGACCAAGGACCTGGCTCTGTTCGTGGGTGGAGACACCCCCTGGCTCACCACCGAGGAGTTCCTCGACGCGCTCGACACCAACCTCAACAAGGCCATGAGCCTGGCGGAGTAGGCGGAGTAGGCAAGAGGCGGCTCAGGCGAGCGGCCAGTAGCCCGCGACCAGGTGGGGCGGGGTGTCGAGGTACACCTTCGCCTCCGGCGGTTGGGCGAACCGGCCGTGGCTCCAGCGCACCTCGATGTGACCCGCGACCGTGCGGGGGCAGCCGGCCTGGCGGTCGTCGACGGTCGCCGTCCAGCGCACCAGGGGCTGGCGCGAGGCGACGGGCTCGACATCGAGGCGCCGGAGCCGAAAGGCCTGGCGCCAGTCCCAGGGGCTGCCCACGCGCACCCGCACCATGCGGTCGCCGTCGGAGCCGAGCACGAAGTAGGTGGCCGCCGCCACCCGGAGGAAGCGCCACAGCGTGGCCTCCCGGACCCCGTGAGCGCGCAGCCGGTCGCGCCAGCGGCGTGCCGACCCCTCGGCGACGACCGCCGACAGGGCTGCGTACGCCTCGGCCGCGGCGGGCGACGTCCACGCACCCCGCCCGAGGGCCCGAGCCAGGTCGCGGCGCTCGGCGGGCGAGAGGTCGATCGCCCGGTCGGGCAGCGACCCGACCATCCCGGCCTCGAACCGCACGATCTCGTACAGCGCCTGCGTCTCCCGGGGCGCCATCTCGGCGAACCAGTCGGCCCGGGCGTCGGCATCGGCCCCGTTGGACCCGCCGAAGACGAGCCGCGGCGCGGCGTTCAGCGTGATGCGGGAGTTGTACTTGCAGCTGACCAGGTAGACGTGGTCGATGCGCAGGTCGGCAGGGACCGGGTCGGCGCCGGGCGGCCGGTGCGGGCCCTTCCACTCGACGACCTCGGGCGGGCGCCCCCGCAGGCCGCCGCGGGCATCGAGGAACGCACGCCCGTTGGCCCAGGCGGCTGCGAACTCCGCCCGGTGGCGGCCCTCGCCGTGCAGGGCCCACAGGCGACCCCACCGCTCGGGGCCCACGCCACCGAAGGCCGCCGGTGGGTCGGACAGCGCCGTCTCCAGGGCGTCGGCGCCGAAGGTCGCAAGACCGGTGACGATCTCGGTGATCTCGGTGCGATCGGCGGGCACGGCGACCGATCCCCCGGTCAGTCGGGGACCAGCAGGTCGCCGATCGGCTGCGGCGCGCTCGTGGCCTGTGAATAGCGGCGCAGGCGTTCGACGGTCGCCTCGGCCAGCTCGACCGGCAGGACGTCGACGAAGGCCCGGCCCCGCGCCTCGGCGAGCGCGGCCGCCCCCGCCGACCGCCGGGCCGGCAGGTCGGTGGCCAGCACCAGCAGTGGCCGCGCCCCGAACCCCGAGAGCCGGACCGCCCGGCCGAGCGTGCGCTCGAGCACGTCGCCGTGGCGCAGGCCCGGGCGGCCCACCGCGAACCCACCGACCACGTCGACCAGCCACTCGTGGCCGGCGTGGCCGGTGGCCAGCAACGTCACGTCGACGCCGCCCACCTTCCTGCGCACCCGCTCGTCCACTGCGAAGCCGGCGCCGCGCAGGAGCGAGGCGGCGACCGCCACCGCCTTGTCGCCCGCCGGCTCGTGCGGCCCGCCGGAGGCGAGCACGCGCAGCAGCTCGTCGGCCGCCCGCCGCCGCGCCACCTCGACGTAGCCCTCGTCGGTGTCGTAGCCGACGTAGTGCCGCCCGGTGCGCACGGCGGCCACCGCCGCCGATCCCACCCCCATGAAGGGATCGAGGACGACGTCGCCCCGCCACGTGTACAGCTCGATGAGGCGCTGGGGAAGCTCGACCGGGAACGGGGCCGGGTGGCCCACCCGCCTGGCGCTCTCGGGTGCCAGCTCCCACACGTCGAGCGTCGCCTCCATGAACTCGTCGGCCGAGGCCGTGGCCACGTGCGGCAGCTCGGTGGCGGCGCGCTGCGACCTGTCGATCGCCCGGTCGAATCGCCCCTTTGACGCGACCACCACCCGCTCGGTGAGGTCGCGCAGCACCGGGTTGGCGGGGCTGCGGAACGACCCCCAGGCGCAGTTCCCGCCCGCACCCCGGGCCTTGCGCCAGATGATCTCGCCCCGGAGCAGCAGGCCCAGGCGGTCCTGCAGGATGCCGATGACGTCGGCCGAGAGCGATCGGTAGGGCTTGCGCCCGAGGTTGGCCACGTTGACGGCGATGCGCCCGCCCGGCTCGAGCTTGCGGACGCACTCTGCGAACACGCCCTCCAGCAGGGCCAGGTAGTCGGCGTAGGAGGCGGGAATTCCCTGCTTCCCCAGCTCCTCCTCGTACTGCTTGCCGGCGAAGTAGGGCGGCGAGGTCACGACCAGCGCCACCGACGCCGGCTGCACCCGGTCCATCGAGCGGCTGTCGCCGACGTAGATCTGGTCGACGACACCGGGGGGGCTGACCACGGCGTCGTCGGACAGCGCCGGCGCCGCGAACCGGGCATAGAACGCCGCCGAGTCGTGGTTCTCGCGCCGCCCCACTCCGAAGGACGAGGTCGCGGTCGGGGATCGCCTGCGCCCGGTGTGCTCCGCCGCTCCCACCCCTCGCGCTGTCACTAGTCCCCGCTCTTGCTGCTTCGCAGCGGGCCGCTCGGGCCTCGCTCGCTCTCTCGCCCTTGGGGACGCTCGCTCATGCCGACACCTTAGGAAGCCGGTGTGACAGTGAACGGGAACCCGTCAGCCTCCGGGCGCCAGACCCAGGTTGTCGACGATCCGGAGCACGGCCTCCGACCGGTTCAGGGCGTACAGGTGCAGGCCCGGCGCGCCGGCGTCGAGCAAGCGGCGGGACAGGTCGGTGGCCACGTCGACCGCGATCTCCCGACGCGCCTCGACCTCGTCGCCTGCGTCCTCGAGGCGGGTGATCAGGGCCCCGGGGACGACGGACCCGTTCATGGTCGCCATGCGCAGGAGCCCGCTCAGCGGTGCCACGCCTGGCGGCATCACCCCCGGCAGGACCGGCGTCGTGCACCCGAGCTCGTCCAGCTCGTCGACCATGCGGAGGTAGTCGTCGAGCTCGAAGAAGAACTGGGTGATCCCGAAGTCGGCGGCGGCCAGCTTGATCGCCAGGTTGCGCCGGTCGCCGGCCCGGTCGCCCCCGGACCGGGGGTGGAGCTCCGGGTGGGCGGCCACGCCGACCGAGAAGTCGCCCGGATGGTCGCGGACCAGCTCCACCAGCTCGAGCGCGTAGGTGAAGTCGCCGCCCGGGTCGCTGCCGTCGGCCGGGGGATCGCCGGCCAGCGCCAGTATGTTGTGGACGCCCCCGGCCTCGTACTCGTCGAGCAGCGCCACGACCTGGTCACGCGAGTGGCCGACGCACGTGAGGTGGGCCATGGCCGGGAAGACCTGCTCCCGGTTCACCTGCATCACGATGTCGCGGGTGCGGTCGCGGGTCGACCCGCCGGCGCCGTAGGTGACGGAGACGAACGAGGGCCGCAGCGGCGCCAGCTCGTGGATGGTCTTCTCGAGCTGGCGCTCGGCCTCGTCGTTCTTGGGCGGGAAGAACTCGAAGCTGAGTGTCGGGCCCGCGGCCAGCAGGTCGACGATCCTGCCGGCGGCTTGGCGGTCCTGAGGCACGGAAGCCATGGGTCAACTCCCCCGATGGGTCGGATGTGCGTTGGTGCGCTTCACCGGGCCGGATGCAGCAGCACCACCCATGTCGGTCCGGATCGGGGAGAGACTATCGGGTGGCGCCGGAGAGAGTCCGCTCGGCCGCCTCGACCGTGTTGCGCAGCAGCATGGCCACGGTGGTGGGGCCCACGCCGCCCAGCCGTGGGGTGATCCACGATGCGACCTCGCCCACGGACTCGTCGACGTCGGGGAGCAGCCGGCGGCCCTCCCAGCTGATCCCGCCGCTCACGACCACCGCGCCCGGCCGGACCATGTCGGGCTTCACGAACGAGGGCACCCCCACGGCCGCCACCACGATGTCGGCCTGCCGGGTGTAGTCGACCAGGTTGGGCACGCCGCTGTGCACGACCGTCACGGCCGCGTTGGCGCCCGGCTGCTTCAGCGTCAGCAGCAGCGCTAGCGGCCGGCCCAGCGTCGGGCCGCGGCCGCACACGACGACGTGCCTGCCGGCGATGTCGATGCCGTAGTGGACGAACATCTCGCGGATGCCCTCCGGCGTGGCCGGCACCGGCCCCTCCTCCTGGAGGACCAGCTTCCCGAGGTTGACGGGGTGCAGCCCGTCGCCGTCCTTGGCCGGGTCCATGGCCCCCACGGCGGCGTTGAAGTCGAACTGCGGCGGCACCGGGTGCTGGATCAGGTAGGCGTCGACCGCGGGGTCGGCGTTGAACCGCTCGACGGCCGCCATGAGGTCGGCCTGGGTGCCGTCGCCGGGGACCTCGATGTGGTGGCTCACCACGCCCACCTGCTCGGACGTCTCGTGCTTCTTGCGCACGTAGCCCGCCGACGCGGCGTCGTCGCCCACCAGGATGGTGCCCAGCCCCACGGTCCTGCCGCGGTCGGCGAGCGCCTCCACCCGCTTGGCGACGTCGGCGAGCACGGCCTCGGCCACGGGGGCCCCGGCGAGCAGTTGTGCGGTCATCGGTTCCCATTGTGCCGCCGTGGGTGGGGCGATCCCGAGGACCGTTCATCATTCGACCTGCGGCGGAATGGATCGACGACGTGGTGGGGATCACGCGGTTTCGTTGCGCCATGCGCAACGGTCACCGGGTGAAGATCAAGCCGTCGAGGTCGTTGTGAAGCACGACGCCGGGCGGGCGGAACCTATGACCTCGGGTGGCGTCGCCGGACCTTCCTCGTGCACCGGAGGCAATGGGTTCCGGTAATCCACGGGCGAGGCAATGGGTTCCGGTGGCGTAACCTATGACCTCGAGCTCGGGCGGGCGGAACCTATGACCTCGGGTGGCGTCGCGGGACGTTCCTAGAGACCGCTCGTGATCGCCTCGGGTACGGTCCGTGGCCATGACCATCGACGGCGACCACGACCTCGAGGGCCTGCGGCGGGCTGGACGGGCGGTGGCCGAGGCCCGCGACGCCATGCTGTCGGCGGTGGCTCCCGGGGTCACGACCGGCGAGCTCGACGCCGTCGGCCGCGGCGTGCTGCGGGCCCACGGCGCCCGGTCGGCGCCCCAGCTCGCGGTCGGCTTCCCGGCGGCCACGTGCATCAGCGTCAACGACGAGGCCGCCCACGGCATCCCGTCGCCGTGGCGCCGGCTGCGCGAGGGCGACCTGGTCAACGTCGACGTGTCCGCCGAGCTCGACGGCTTCTGGGCCGACACCGGGGCCAGCGCCCCGGTCGGCCGGGTTGCGCCCGCCGCCCGCGGCCTCGTCGACGCCACGCGCCTCGCCCAGCGCGATGCGACGGCAGCGGCGAGGGCAGGTCAACCGCTGCGCCACATCGGCCGGGCCGTGCAGCGGCGGGCACGCCGTCACGGCCTCCGGGTGATCGCCAACCTGTGCGGGCACGGCGTCGGCGGGTCACTCCACGAGCCGCCGCAGGTGCCCAGCGTCGAGGATCCCGGCAACCGCACGATCCTGTGGGAGGGCCTCGTGCTCGCCATCGAGCCGTTCCTGTCGACGGGCGCCAGCCACGCCGTCGAGGCTGGCGACGGCTGGACGCTCCGCACGGCCGACGGCAGCCTGGCGGCGCAGTTCGAGCACACGGTGGTCGTCACCCGCGGGCGGCCGCTGGTCCTCACGGAGTCGGCGTAGTCGGCCGGCCGCCCGAGCCAGCCCCGCCCACGGTGCCGACGGACCCAGCGGACGCACCGGACCCAGCGGACCGCCGCCGGGCGGAGGCCCTCGACGCCGCGGACCCGCTGGCCCCTTTCGTCGCCGAGTCGATCGTCACCGAACCGGACCGGCTGTATCTCGACGGCAACTCGCTGGGCCGGCTGACGCACCGGGCCCGGGACCGCCTGTTGCGGGTGATCGACGACGAGTGGGCCGGCGGCCTGGTGCGGTCGTGGGAGGCGTGGATCGACCTCCCCACCCAGGTGGGCGACGCCCTCGCCGGAGCCCTGCTCGGCGCCGGGCCGGGCGAGGTCGTCGTCGGCGATTCAACCACCGTCGGGCTGTACAAGGCGGCTGCGTCGGCGATCGCGGCGCGACCGGGTGCCCGCGCAGTGGTCACCGACGACGACAACTTCCCGACCGACCGCTACGTCCTCGAGGGCCTGGCGGCGCGCCACGGCCTCGAGTACCGGGAGGTCCACAGCGATCCGGTCGACGGGCCCGACCCGGTCGCGATCGCCGCGGCGCTCGACGGCGCCGCGGTGCTCTGCGTCTCGCACGTGGCGTACGGGTCCGGGGCGCTGACGGACATGGCCGGGATCACGGCGCTGGCGCACGACCACGGCGCCCTCGTGCTGTGGGACCTGTCGCACTCTGTCGGGTCGGTGCCGGTCCGGCTCGCCGCCACCTGGGCCGACCTGGCGGTCGGCTGCACCTACAAGTACGTCAACGCCGGGCCCGGCGCCCCGGCCTTCACCTACGTGCGGCGCGAGCTGCAGGCCGTCCTGCGCCAGCCGATCTGGGGCTGGTTCGGCCAGCGCGACCAGTTCGCCATGGGTCCCGGCTACCGGCCGGTCGACGGGATCGGTTCGTGGCTCACCGGGTCGCCGGCGGTGCTGGGGCTGGCGTGCGTCGACGCCGGGGTCGCCCTCCTGGCGGAGGCGGGCATCGACCGCCTGCGGGCAAAGGGGATGGCGCTCACGTCGCTGGTCGTCGACCTCGCCGACGCGTGGCTCGCGCCGCTGGGATTCACGCTCGCCACGCCCCGGGTCGCCGAGCGGCGCGGCTCGCACGTGGCGCTCGCCCACCCCGACGCCTGGCGGATCTCGCAGGCGCTGATCGACGTGGCCGGCGTCGTGCCGGACTTCAGGGCGCCCGACCGGATCCGCCTGGGGCCCGCCCCGATCGCCACCCGGTTCGTCGACGTGTGGGATGCGCTCGACCGGCTGCGCCGCCTGGTCGAGAGCGGCGCGCACGAGCGCCACGTCCCGGCGCCCCGTCGGGTCACCTGACGCCTCCGGCCGAACCGACCCTGCCGGCGCTCAGTGAAAGAAGTGGCGCTCGCCGGTGAAGACCATGGCGATGCCGAGCTCGTCGGCGCGGGCGATGATCTCCTCGTCGCGGGACACGCCGGTGGGCCGGCCGGGCTGGATCACCACCGCGACCCCCGCGTCCGCGGCGGCCTCGATGCCGTCGGGGAAGGGGTAGAAGGCATCGCTGGCGCAGGCGCCCCCGGCGGCTCGCCCGGCCGCCTTGGCCGCCGCCAGCTGCCCGGACTCCACCCGGTTCTGCTGGCCGGCCCCGATCCCCCACGCAGCACCGTCCTTGGCCAGGACGATGGCGTTGGACCGGACCCAGCCGCACACGCGCCAGGCCAGCTCGGCGTCGCTCCACTCCGCGTCGCTGGGCACCCGCCGGGTCACC
>DATFVX010000077.1:0-2344 GCA_035259985.1 Acidimicrobiales bacterium
GGCCCGCCGGCGGACCTTTGCCCGGCCCTGCATCGATTGGACCGAACGGCGCCCCCACCTCGCCGGCGCCCTCGGCGCCGCGCTCGCCACCACCCTGCTCGACCGCGGCTGGATCCGGCGGCGCGACGGGCGGGGCGTGGCCCCCACCGACGCCGGCCGCTCCGCGCTGCATCGCGTCTTCGGTGTGCCCGTCGCCATCCTCGACGGCGAGCGCGCCTCCGACATGCCGAACCACTTCATCTGAATCGGCATCAACCAGCTCCCCGGCGGGGAGTGAGCCGGGGCGCGTGCGGGTACCCCGGACGGCAGGCGGACCCTCGACCAGGGCACGAGGACCATCGACAGAGGACGCCACGCGCTGGCGGTCCCCCAGCTCGGGCGCCGCCGCACCCGTCGGAAGCGGATGGCGAAGCGGATCCGCCGGGCCCGTCAGCGACTCCGGACGGCGTAGTGCCACAGTCGACGTCGGCCTCGTGCGGCCGGACCGCTGAGGGCTGGCCGCCGAGAGACCGGCGGCGGTGTGCTCGCTGACCCTCAGGCGGTGGCGACGAAGCGCTTGACGCCCTGGGTGGCCAGGCGCCGGAACGTGGCGTGGACCTCCTCGGCTGACCAGGCGACGTCCTGGTCGAGCCACCACATGAGGACGCCCATGCAGGCGCTGGAGACGAACCGCATGGCGGCGTCGATCTCGAGCTGGTTCGGGTCGGCGGCGGGGAACTGGGCTCGGAAGTGCGCGCGGACCAGGTCGTCGATGCCCTCTTGAAGGATGCGGGCGATGAGAGCGTGGCCTCCCGTGCGCGACGTGGGTCCCCAGGACTGCCGGTAGGCCCCGACATGCTGGAAGACGGCGAGCAGCGGCTGGAGGAACGGTGTCTCGCGCCCGGCCTCGCGTTCCGCGGCCGCTCGTTCGGCGGCGAGTGCCGCGTGGACGTCCTCGAAACCGCTGCGGAGGAGGTCCTCCTTGTCGCGGTAGTGCGCATAGAAGGTCGATCGGCCGACGTCCGCACGATCGAGGATGTCCTGAACGGTGATGCGGTCGTAGCCCTTCTCGTGGACGAGCGAGACGAACGCGCTGCGCAGCAGGTCGCGGGTCCGACGCACTCGTCGATCGGTCCGCTGGGCGCTCATGGGCCTCCGTTTCCGAACGATTGGTCCGGTGGCGTTCGGTAGCGAACGGATGCCGGCCGATTGGTTGTTGACATCGCCTCCCGACGCTAGCACAGAATCGAACATCCATCCGGAATCGTATGGACGTTCGCTAACGAAGGAGTGTGCGGATCCGTGGAGCTCATGACGATCAGCGACGAGGAGGTCGCCGTCGATGCCGGGGTCGTGTCCGAGGCGATCAGCAAGCGGTACGGCAGCCAGACCGCGCTCGCCGGCATCTCCCTGGAGGTGCCGAAGGGGTCGGTGCTGGCGCTGTTGGGGCCCAACGGCGCGGGCAAGACGACATTGGTCCGGGTGCTCACCACCCTGACCCGGCCGGATGCCGGCCGGGCGGTCGTCGCCGGCCACGACGTCGTCGCCGAACCATCGGCGGTGCGTCAGTCGATCGGCCTGGTGGGCCAGCACACGGCGGTCGACGAGTACCTGACGGGTCGGGAGAACCTCATGCTCGTGGCCCGGCTGCTGCAGATCGGGCGCGCCGAGGCGCACGCACGGGCTGCCGCCGCACTCGACGCCTTCGGACTCCACGATGCGGCTGACGCGACGGTCGCCACCTACTCCGGTGGCATGCGCCGCCGCCTCGACATCGCGGTCACGTTGCTGACCCGGCCGGCGGTGGTCTTCCTGGACGAGCCGACAACCGGATTGGATCCGGCCAGCCGTCGCGACGTCTGGAGGCTCGTGCAGCAGCTGGCCGCGGACGGGACGACGATCCTGTTGACGACCCAGTACCTGGAGGAGGCCGACCGCCTGGCCGACACCGTGGCGGTCATCGACCGGGGCCGCCTCATCGCCACCGGGACCCCTGGCGAGCTCAAGGCCCGCCTGCGCGGCGACACCCTCCACATCCGCCTCGCCGACCCGACCCGCCTGGCCGACGCGGTCGAGACCCTCCGGGCGATCCCCACGATCGACGAGGTCGAGACCGTCGGACACGGCGAGGACAGCGTGCACGCCCTGGTCTCCGACGGTGCCGCCGTCCTGCCCGCGGCGCTGCGGCACCTCGACGCCCGCGACGTCGCAGTGACCGCGGCCGAGATCCGCCGGCCCGACCTCGACGACGTGTTCCTCGCCCTCACCGGCCAGGCCCCTGCGGGCCCCGACCCCACCATCCCCGCCCGTCGGCGGGCACACGCGCACCAGAGGAGCCACGCATGACGACGACAACGGCAACGCC
>DATFVX010000078.1:0-2308 GCA_035259985.1 Acidimicrobiales bacterium
GCCAACCCGTAGGCCACCGCCACGACGAACAGCAGGTTGCGGTAGCCGGTGATGAGCGCGGCGTACTCCAGCAGGCCGCCCACCATCGCGCCCACGAGGTTGGCGCCGAAGGCCATGGTCGAGCTGGACGTGTCCTTGAAGCGCTGGGTGAACACCAGGTTGGCCGTGAAGATGGGAAAGAAGGCCAGCGTCGAGGCCGCGAGGAAGCGGGCCACCACGTCGAGCTCGAGCAGCCGCTCCGGCGGGATCACCCAGGCGAGCGCGAGCGCACAGAGCAGGATGCCGTAGAGCCGCGCCGGCCGCCGGAAGGTCACGCGCTGGGAGACCGCCACGGCCAGGAGCACGCTGCCGAGGACACCGACGAAGACCAGGGCGTTGACGAGCCAGGTGGTACCGAACAGCAGGGCGAACTGCACCACGCTCTTGGTCTCGAGGAGCATGAACGCGGCGCCCATGAAGAACAGGTCTGCGTAGCCGCCCAGCTCGCGCAGTGCCCCGGCCTTGTTGCGGCGACCGACGAGCGTGATGCCCGCCACCGCTCCCATCGACAGGGCCAGAACCAGCAGGCCGCTGACCACGTACAGCGTGGGCACCGAGCGGCTCTCCAGGTACGGGAACGGGTGGTCGTCGGACACGGGCTCGGGGGCGCCGGGACGGGACGCCCAGACCTCGTCGGCCGGGCAGTCCAGGGCGCCCGGGTCGTCGGAGGCGACGAGGACGGCGAGGTTGTTGCCCAGCCGGCTGACGCACGGCGGCTGGTCGAACTCGCCGGCCAGGGTCTCGGCGTACCGGTCGACCAGCCAGTCCTGGCGGTACCAGTTGTACATGGCGAACACGCCGCCGGGCGCCAGGTGCTCCCTGGCCGAGCGCACCGCCTCTTGGGTGAAGAGGTAGCTCTCGAGCCGGACCGACGACTGGCCCTGCACCAGCGTCAGGGAGTCGGGCAGGGCCAGCAGGATGCGGTCCCAGCGCTTGCCGGACCGTTCGAGGTATGCCCGCCCGTCGTCGACGTGCGTGTCGACCCTGGGATCGCTGTACGGGTCCTCGGGGTGGTTGCGCTCGGCGATCTCCATGAGCCGCGGATCGATCTCGACGGCGTCGACATGCCCGGCGCGGCGGCGGAGCGCGGCGGCCACGTCGTTGCCCGACCCGGCGCCGATGACCAGCACGTCGCCGCCGACGGGGTCACCGGCACGCTCGTACACCCGTTCGTAGAGCGGGTTGCCGGCGGTGGGGAACTGGTGCCAGTGGGGCGTCTGGTTAACGAAGACGCTCTTGCCCCCGTCGGGGTTGTCCAGCGACGTGATCCGGTAGTACGGCGACCACACGATGCGCTTGTTGGTGGCCCCCTCGACGAAGCCCGCCTCCTGATCGCTCACGTTCCGGTCGCGGGCCTCGGCGACCAGCGGAACGAGCAGCAGCACGATGCCGGCCCCGCACAGCGCCGCCCGCCCGACGCCCCGCAGCGGCAGCGTGGCGAGGAAGACGGCGGCGATGATGGCCCCCCAGACGACCGGTTGTGCCCCCAGGAACGCCAGGACCGTGAAGCTGACGATGCCCAGCACGCTGCCGACCAGGTCCCACTTGTAGGCGTCGAGGGGGCGGAACAGCCTGAACGTTCGGGCCACCCCGTCGCCGATGCACGCCATGGTGGCGGCGACGCTGACGAACAGCAGCGCCAGCACGACCTCGCGCGGGAGGGCGCTCGACGGGGTGATCGACTGGAAGAAGATGACGTCGCGCATCGTCACGTCGAGCGGCACGTCGGCGACATAGACGTAGGCGAAGAGCCCGCCGAGCAGCGGCGGGGCGAGCGGGTAGAGCGAGCGGCTCGATCGGCTCGCCCAGAGAAAGCCGAGCCCGAAGCCGAGGAAGCTGCCCAGCAGGACGAAGTTGGAGAAGTACGACAGGTAGAAGATGTGGCCGCCCAGCCAGCGGATCAGCGCCAGCTCGGCGAACAGCATCAGGAAGCTGAGCGAGATCAGCCGGGCCCGTGCCGGCAGGACGCCGCCGGCGGCGGGCGCGTCGCCCAGGTCGGCGCCGGTACGCCCGTCGTCGCCGGGCCGGCGTCGGGTCCCGCGAGCAGCATCCGGCATAGCGGGCCAAGCTACACCCGCGGCCACTGGCCCGGCGGGGCCGTCTGTTAGCGTCTGCTCTTCATGGAACGAGCGGGTGGAACCCGCGCCCCGAGCTGGGGGGTGCTCGTCGCACTCGCCGTTGTCACGGCGTGTGCGCTCGCGTTCCAGGTCGTGCTCACCCGGATGCTGTCGTCGGTCCTGGCCTACCACTTCAGCTTCCTGGCCATCTC
>DATFVX010000079.1:0-2518 GCA_035259985.1 Acidimicrobiales bacterium
CCCGTGGGTGGCGATGGTCGGGGCCGCCAGGTTCAGCCCGAGCCCCACCGGGGCGCCGAGCGCGCCGAAGCGGGCGATCTCGCTCGAGACCCGTACGACGTCGCCGCGGGAGAGCCCCCGCCCGAAGCAGTCGGCCGGCAGGATCGGGTTGGCCCAGCCGGCCAGGCCGAGGCGCTCCCACCACTCGCCGACGGTCAGGTCGGGGTCCCAGTTCGCTTCGAGCCAACCTCGCAGCTCGTCGACGGGATCGACTCCGAGCGTTGCGGACGTTCCGGTGACGGTCATCTAGCCCCCCTCGCCATCCTCACAAGAATAAATTCTCTTCGGCCATTGGGACAGAGCGGTTGCGACAGCAGGGACTGAACGGATGGACGTCTTCGAGGCCATCGCCACCACGCGGGCCATGCGGCGGCTGGATGCCACCCGGCCGGTGAGCGACGCCGACGTGCTGAAGGTCGTCGAGGCGGCCACCAAGGCCCCGACCGGCGGCAACAGCCAGCCGGTGCGGTGGATGGTCGTGCGCGACCCGGACAAGCGCCGCCGGCTCGGGGAGATCTACCAGGCGTGCTGGGCCCCCGTGCACGACTTCTACGCGACGCAGGCCGACGGGTCGCCGGGGGTCGCGCGGATGCTGCGGTCGGCCGACCATCTCGGCGAGCACATGGGCGAGGCGCCCGTCATCCTCCTGCCCTGCTCCCGGGGCCAGGTCGGCCAGGCCGAGGCGTCGGTGTTCCCCGCGGTGCAGAACCTGTTCCTCGCGGCCCGGGCGCTCGGGCTGGGCACGACGCTCACGACGGTGCACCGACTGCAGGAGGGCGAGGTCCGGGCCGTGCTCGGCATCCCCGACGACGTGACCACGTGGGCGATGATCCCGATGGGATACCCGACGGGGCGCTGGGCCGAGGCCCCCCGCCGGCCGGTGGCCGAGGTGGCCTACTGGGACACGTGGAAGGAACCGCCGCCCTCGCCGACCTGAGCGAGACATGATGTTCGACCTATGGTTGCGGCCCCGCTCTCGTACTGGCACGACTCGCTCGAAGACGGCGACGACCTGACCCCCCGAGCCCCGCTCCCCGGCGACCGCGACGCCGACGTCGCCATCGTCGGGGCCGGGTTCACCGGGCTGTGGACCGCCCACTCGCTGCTGCGAGCCGATCCCAACCTACGAGTCGTGGTGCTGGAGCGAGAGGTCGCCGGGTTCGGCGCTTCGGGCCGCAACGGCGGGTGGTGCGTCGGCGACTACGGCGGCCCGGTCGGCGCGGTCGAGCGCGACGGCGGGCACGGGGCGGTCGCGTCCATGGCCCGTGAGATGCACCGCAGCGTCGACGAGGTGGGCACGGTGGTGGCGGGCGCCGGCATCGACTGCGGCTTCCACAAGGGTGGGGCCATCTACTTCGCGGTCAACGACGGCCAGCTGAAGCGCGTCCGGGCTCACCACGCCCAGTACGAGCGGTATGGCATCGGCGATGCCTGGACCCTGCTCGACGCCCGGCAGGCGACGGCCATCGTCGACGTCCCCGGCATCGTCGGGGCGATCTTCACGCCGCACGCGGCGGCGGTGCACCCGGCCCGCCTGGCCCGCGGGCTGGCCCGGGAGGTCGAGCGCCTCGGCGGGACCATCCACGAGCAGACCGCGGTCCGGTCCCTCGACGGCCGGGTCGTGCGCACCGAGCACGGGACCGTCCGCGCCGACGTGGTCGTCCGGGGGACCGAGGCCTACACCCAAACGCTGGAGGGCCAGGAGCGCGAGATGCTCCCCTTCGGCAATTACATGGTCGCCACCGAGCCCATCGACGAAGCCACCTGGGCGGGCATCGGCCTGGCCGACCGGCAGCTGTTCGAGCTGAGCGCGGTGATGCTCGGCTACGGCCAGCGGACCGCCGACGGGCGCATCGCCTGGGGCGGCCTCGCCGGCGCCTCGAAGTGGGCCAGCCGCGTGCCGGCTTCGCCCATGCACAACGGGCGCGTCGCGGCCCGGCTGCGCCGGGTGCTCGTCCGGCTGTTTCCCAGCCTCGAGGGCATCGGCTTCAGCCACCACTGGGGCGGCGTCCTCGGCGTGCCCCGCGACCTGCTGCCCGGCATCGGCTACGACCGGGAGACCGGCTTCGCCTGGGCCGGCGGCTACACCGGCCAGGGCGTCGCCGCCGCCAACGCCGCCGGGCGTGGCCTCGCCGACCTCATCCGCGGCGTGGACAGCGACCTCACCCGGCTCCCGTGGGTGGGCCACCGCTCACGCCGCTGGGAGCCCGAGCCCGTCCGCTGGCTCTCGGTCCACGCGGTGACGTCGGTCGCCCACCTCACCGACGCTCGCGACCGGCGCCGCGGCACCCGGACCAGCCCGTCCTGACCGGCGCGGTCAGCCGCGCTCGAGGCACGCCGTCGGCAGCCCGGCCTGGGCCCAGGCGTCATAGCCGCCCTGGAGGTCGGCCACCAGCCGGATTCCGGCCGCGCGCAGGAGCGACGCCGCGATCGACGACCGGTAGCCGCCGGCGCAATAGACCACCGTGGGGGCGGTGGG
>DATFVX010000080.1:0-16153 GCA_035259985.1 Acidimicrobiales bacterium
GCGTGCGCGCTGCTGCGCCCGCTCGTCGAGGCGGTCGGGTCGTGAACGGCCCGGCGCGCGCGCTCTCGGACGGGGAATTGATCGGCGAGCTCGGCCGGCGCGGCTACCTGGCGGTGCGGACGGAGGCGGGCCGCGACCTACCGGGCCTGGCGATCGAGCCGGGCGGCCGGATCGTGCGCTGGCGGGGCGAGGAGTCCTACCTCACGCCCCGCCTGGCCCAGGTGCTCGGCGTGCTCGCGGCGCGCTGGCCGGCCTCGACCAGCACGGCGATCTTGCGCTCCGCCGTCTGGGGCGGGCCGACCGCCGAGGGCACGGTCAGCGAGGCCGTCTGGCAACTACGCCGGCAGCTGCCGCAGTTGATCCAGACGCTGCCGGGTGGCCGCGGCTACCGGCTGGCGCTGGGCGGGCGGTCGGCGTGAACGCCGAGCGCGCGCTGCTCGGTGCGGTCCTGGTCGATCCGGACGCGCTCGCCCGCGTCCGGGTCCTCGTCGACCCGAGCGATTTCGCCGACCGCCGCTGCCGGCTGGTCTACGAGGCGCTGCTCGGGCTGCCGGCCGTGGACTTCGTCCTGCTCTCCTGCGAGATGGAGCGCCGGGGCACGCTCGACCAGGTCGGCACGGCGTTCCTCTGCACCCTCTGCCTGCACACGCCGACCAGCCTGCACGCGCCTCACTACGCGCGGGAGGTGGCCCGCGCCGGCCGGGCTAGGCGCGAAGCCCTCGAGCCACGGGCGCGGGGCCTCGCGCTGTGAGTGCGACCGAGTTCCAGCTCGAGCGGACCGGCGACGGCTACGGATTCGTCTGGCACGGCTACGGCTTCGCGGTCGGCTTCGACCAATTGCGCCAGGAGCGCTGGGGTCTGACCGGCGAGATCCACGTCCGCACCAGCCTGGCGCTCGCCGCGACCGGACGGCCCGGCCACCTGTTCTCGGGCATCTACAACCTCTCCAAGCTCGAGGACCGCGACAAGCTCGCCAAGGCGCTCTCGGCCAACACCGTCGAGGTGCCGTGGACGGACCTCCTCGAGGTGGCCCGCGTCGAGGCGACGCGGCTGCACCGCCAGGGCGAGCCGGCGCTGCGGCTGCGCGACGTGGCCCACCTACCCCAGCGCTTCCTGTTCGATCCGTTCGTCCCGGCCGAGCAAACCAGCGTGCTCTACGGCGACGGGGCCAGCACCAAGTCGACGTTCGCCCGGGTGCTGGCGCTGGCCTACGCGACCGGCAAGCGGTTCGGCCCGATCCGGCCGACCGGCTACGGCACGGTCCTCGTGCTCGACTACGAGACCGAGGCCGAGGAGTGGGCCGAGGGGATGCGCCGGCTGGCGGCCGGGATCGGCCTCCCGGAGATCCCCGAGCGGGTCTACTACCGCCGCCAGTGGCGTCCGATCGCCGACGACCAAGCCCAGATCCGGGCCGAGATCGCCCGGACCGGGGCGAGCTACCTGATCGTCGACTCCATGCTGCTCGCGCTGGGCGCCGACGTCGCGCCCGACGCCGTCGCGCCGTTCTACAACGCGCTCCGATCGTTCGCGGGCACCACGTCCACGGTCCTGACCCACGTCAACAAGACGGATTCCCAGCAGACGCGCGGCATCCCCGACCCGTACGGCTCGATCTTCGTCAAGAACCTGGGGCGGTCGCTCTGGTTCCTCAAGCGCGAGGAGGGCGACGACGGGACCTCCTTCGAGGTCGCCCTGATCCACCGCAAGGTCAACCGCGGACCGCTCTACAAGCCCGTTGGATTTCGTTGGACTTTCTCCGACCCGGACGGGCCGATCACGCTCGAGGAGACCGACCCGATGGACAACCCCGTCCTCTCGGCGCACGGCTCGATCGCGCAACGGATCGAGGCGGCCCTGCACGGCGGGTCACTCGACACCAAGACGCTCGCCGACGTCGTCGGCGCCCCGATCGCCTCGACCAACACGGTCGCCGCCCGCCTCGTCAAAAGCGGGCGGTTAATCCAACTGGGCGGCTCCCGGGGCCGCGGCAACACCTGCGTCTACGGCCTCGCCGCGCCGAACGGACGGCCCTCGTGAGAGAAAATCCAATATCCAACACCTATAGAGAAAAAAGAATTGTTGGATTTACGACGGGGCCTCGGGGACCCCTCGTAGGTAAATCCAACGGCGAAAAACCAACACAAATCCAACTGTTGGATTTCACCGGGCTGGCCTCCGGCCGGCCGGGAAGAGGGAAGAGATGACCGACACCGTTTTGGCCCCGCCGGAGCACTTCACCCCGGCGCAGGTCGACCTCCTCAAGCGGACGATCGCGAAGGAAGCGACCGCCGACGAGTTCTCGTGGTTCGCGCAGGTCTGCCAGCGGACGGGGCTGGACCCGTTCGCCCGGCAGGTCTACCTGATCAAGGCCAAGAGCGGCGACCGCGCGATCGTCCAGGTCTCGATCGACGGCTTCCGCCTGATCGCCGACCGCACCGGCAAGTACGCCGGCCAACTCGGCCCGCAGTGGTGCGGCGGCGACGGCGTCTGGTCCGACGTGTGGCTCGAGGACGGGCCGCCGGCGGCGGCGCGCGTCGGCGTGCTGCGCCGGGACTGGCGGGAGCCGCTCTGGGCGGTCGCGCGCTGGAGGTCGTACGCCAAGCAGTCGCCGACCTGGAACGCGATGCCGGACCTGATGATCGCGAAGGTGGCCGAGGCGCTCGCGCTGCGGCGGGCGTTCCCGCAAGAGCTCTCGGGTCTGTACACGGTCGACGAGATGGGGCAGGCGAGCGCACGGCACCTGCTCGACGAGAGCGAGCCCGAGACGGTGCGCGAGGCGGCGCCGGTGGTGTTCAGCGAGGCGCCGATACCGACCACCCTGGAGCCCGACCAGATGTTGCCGGCCTCGACCTCCGGGGCGGCGGCGCGTCTGCAGGCCCAGATCAACGCGCTGCCGGCCTCGATGGACCCGGCGCGGCACGCGCAGCCCTCGCTGGTCGAGGCGCCCCCCGCGCCGGACGACCCGGAGTACCGGCGGGCCGTCGAGGCGACGCGGGCGGCCCGGGCGCTGGGGATGCGGGTCGCGGAGCCGCCGACGACGGTCCGCGGTCAACAGGTCTGGACGGACATCGCGAACAACGTCGACCGGATGGTCCGGTCGAAGGGGCCGGCGCGATGATCGGGCGCCCCGTCCCGAGCGACGCGGAGTTCGCCGCTTTCCGGCGGTTCCTCTACGAGAAGGGGCGCACGTGCCCGCACTGGGACGAGCCGCGCCCCTGCCCGCACAGCCGGCTCGTCGGCGAGACCCGCCGCGGCGGGCGCCGCTTCCGGTGCGACGAGTGCGGCGAGAAGTGGCGGCTGACGTGATGGGCACGACGGTCCACGCGCGCGCGACCGAGGCGGACTGGTACGAGAACGTCCGCACCCTGGCCCGGATCGGCGGCTGGTCGTTGTACCACCCCCACGACAGCCGGCGGTCGGCGGCGGGCTGGCCGGATTGCGTGCTGCTCCGGCCGCCCGCCGTGCTGTTCCGTGAGCTGAAGGTGGAAGGGCGCCGAGTCACGGCGCGTCAAAGAGCCTGGGTGGATGGACTCGTCGCCTGCGGCCTGGACGCGGCGGTCTGGACGTTCCCCGAGGACTGGCCGGACGCCGTCGAGACGCTGACCGGCGGGAGGGCGACGTGAGGCTGCACGAGGTCGGCGACGAGCCCTCGGGCGGGGTCCTGTACGTCCGCGTCGACGACCTCGACGGCGCGCTGTCCCTCGAGGCCGAGCGGCTCGGGATCTCGCTCGGCCAGTTCGTGCGGCGGGAGCTGGCCCGCGCGCGCTGGCTGCGGGAAGCGCTCTCCCGCGGCGGGCGCGTCCTGGTCGAGGACGAGCGCGGGCTGCTGCGCGAGGCCCGGTACCGGGAGGGGTTGCGCTGATGGCTTTTTTAATTGCAGTTCAAGCTGCCTCAGCGGGCGGTTCCCCGCCGTGATCGCCGCCCTCTTCGTCGAGCCCGGCGGCGTCTATTACGGCCTCGAGCACGTCGAGCCGTGGGGGCCAGCCGAGGACGCGCGCCTCTACGCCGGCCCGTGGCCCGTGGTCGCGCATCCGCCCTGCGCCCGCTGGGGCCGCTACTGGTTCGGCGGCCCATCGAGCAAGACGCGCAAGGCGAAGGGCGACGACGGCGGGTGCTTCGCCGCGGCGCTCGCCGCGGTGCGCCGCTGGGGCGGCGTGCTCGAGCACCCCGAGGCGTCCCACGCCTGGCCGCTGTTCAACCTGAACGACCCGCCGAAGGACGGCCACTGGGTCGCCGCCGACTGGGAGGGCGGCTGGACGTGCTGCGTCGAGCAGGGGCACTACGGCCACCGGGCACGGAAAGCGACCTGGCTGTACGCGCATGGCGTCGAGCTGCCCGAGCTGGTCTGGGGGCCGGCGGCGAGCCGCATCAGGCTCGAGGACGGCTACCACTCGCGGGAGGAGCGGCGCCGGAAGACGGCCGAGCGGGGTGGCTCAGGCGCTCGAGAGCGCCTGAGCCACCGGGAGCTAGCGGCGACCCCTATCCCCTTCCGCGATCTGCTGCTGTCGATGGCCGCCACGGCGCGGCGGGAGGAGGCCGCCTGATGGTTTTGCTAATCGGACTTAGGAGTACCCAGGTGGGCCAAGACACCGCGTCGGTCGCGTGCCCGCGGTGCGGCTGCCCGTGCCGCCTGACCGGGCCGGCGCTCGCGCTGTACGAGCCGGTCCACGGCGCCGAGATCGCCCGCCTCACCGCGGCGCTGGCCTCCGCCGAGGCGCGGGCCGACAAGATGGAGGCGTCGTTACGTTGGGCTGACGCCTACCTGACGGACACGCTCGTGCACGGCGGGCAGATCGCCCACGAGTGGCACCGCTGGTGGAACGAGTCGCTTCGGCCGGCGCTGAACGCCGCCGCCCTGGCCGAGCAGCCCGGCGACCTGCCAGGGCGGCGTCGGGTCGAGGGGCAGATGCTCGGTGAGCGCGGCGATCGGGGGCCGGCGTGATGGGCGGTCACTGGTCGATCAAGTCGTTCTACGAGGACGGCAACGCCGTCAACGACCACGCCTACGATGAGGTCGGCGCTCGGGAATGGGCCACCCGGATGCTCGGCGTCGGCGGTGTGACCGGCGTGATGCTGGAGCACTGGGAGTACCACCCCGACGGGGTGAGCCGGCTCGTCCACCGGGAACAGGTCTACGCCTGATGGTTGGCCGAAACGGCCGGCGCCATCTCTTCGCGGTACGACGGGCACCAGTCGGTGAAGCAACGCGGTGCGCCGTGCGGGCAATCCCAGCCCCACACGGGGCGCGTCGTGCCGCATCCGCAGCGCGGGCACCGGTAGCGTTTCATCGCGACCTGCGTGCGGCACCTGGGGCAGTATTCCTGCCGGACCACCGTCTCTCTCCTACTCTTTCTCGCCCAGCCGCTCGAGCGCCAGGCGCAGCATGGTCGGCTTCTCGATCGGGTAGTCCCCGCGCTCCCACCGCCAGACCGTCTGGTAGGGGATCGCCAGCCGCTTGGCGAGTTGGTACTGCGAGAGGCCAAGGGCCTCCCGCAGTGTCCGCAACTCCTCGGGGGTCATCGGCTGTACGTGGCGGTGGCGGCCTCGTACTCGGCCGTCAGGCTCGCCAGCGTCCCGATCCGGCGGTTCGGCCGACCGTACGCCTTGATCGTGTAGACCTCGCCCGTCTCGCGGTCGGCCACGAACATCCCCGACCGGCTGAAGCCCGCACCGTGGTCCAGGCAAATCCAGCGCTTCTTCTCGGCGGCCGACTTGGGGTCGTAGTCGTCGTACACCAGCGTGCGCGCCGACCGCTCGAAGCTCGGCCGGCCGTTCTCGTGCCAGGCCACCAGGAACCGCCGGACTTCCGGGCTGCTCGCGTTCAGCATCTGCTCTCTCCTTATCGCGTGACGCAATACTACACGGTGCGTGACGCGATGTCAAGAGGCAATTTCTGGGTTGGTCTAATACGGTTAGGGGTAGCTTGTGACCTTCCGAGTCGCGTTCGTGCGCTGGCTGCGCTTCGTCGTCACCCCCAACGTGTACCCGCGCCGCTGGCAGGATCGCTTGTTCCGGGGGCACCGGCGCTTCGGGCCGGTCACGGTCTACGGCGCCAACGCGATGCACTGGGCGGTCAACGTCCGCTGGCGAGGCACGTATTGGTGCTTCCACCCGACGACCCGCACGTTCGGCGGGCACTGGCCCTGGTACTTCTACGTCTCGCCCAACGCCACACCGCAGCAGGCGACGTTCAAGCTGGGGTCGGCCGACGAGTGATGGTTGCGTTAAGCCGTCGGGCGCTTGAGCTCGCGCAGTAGCAAGTGGCCGAGCAAGCCGTCCTAAAGAGGGTTAGGAACGACGCGCTATGAAGTGGGCTGAGGCGATCTGGTGGCTGCTCTGGTGGCCCTGGTGAGACGGTGAGCTGCTCCACCTGGACCGACGAGGCCGGCGACCAGATCGTGCTCGGCCCGCGCGAGGCGAACCTCGTGCGGACGGTGCTGGCGCTCGCGGTCAAGGGCCGGCGCCTGCGGGCGTTCAGCATCGTCCTGAAGGTCCACGGGGCGAGCGTGGCGTTCGACTGGATCGAGTCGGGGTCGCTGGCTGGGCAGACCACCTCGAGCGGCGGGGCCTACAACATCGACGGAGGCGCGGCGTGAAAATCGAATCGCCCGTTGTGGTCAGGCTGGGGCGGGACGAGAGCGGGTGTTTCGTCGAGGGGTACGTCAGTCTGTGGCTGGTTGCTGCGTCGGTTCTGGCGGCTGCCTCTGTGGCTCTCATCCGGCTCGTGTTGCGGTGATTGAACGCCGCCCGCGTCCGTAGTACGCTTACGCCACCGGAAGCCCCGGCCTGCTCCCACGGGAGAGGGTCGGGGCTTCGTCGTGTTTCAGGAGTTCGGGTTGGCAGCGGGGTCGGGCCAGAAGAGCGCGGTCACGTTGGCGTACCAGTCGAGCCGCCGGGGGCAGATCGAGGAGATCGTCACGGCCGCGGAATGGGACCGGGTCATCCGGGGCGTGCTCAAGCAGGCCAAGCGCGGCAACGTCAAGGCCGCGGCCTGGCTCGCCCCGTGGGTGATGGGCGCCGAGCCGAAGGAGGTCACCGTCCACGTCGAGGCCCGCGTCCGGGCGTTCGCGCTGGCGGCCGGGATCGACCCGGAGGTCGCCGTCGCCGAGGCCGAGCGCATCCTGGCGCTGGTCGGAGGAGACACGTGAGCGAGAAAACGGCCGCGGCCCTGACGCGGGCGTACGAACGCGCCCGCCGGGCGGACGCGGCGTTCGACGCCGCGATGGACCGCCAGCGCAAGGCGCACGCCCACTACCGGTCCGTCCGGGAAGAGCACGAACGGAGCGAGGCCCACGCGGCGGAGAAGGAACGACGACGGCGCCGGGCCGAGGCCGCGGCGTGAGCCTGCTCGCCCCCGCCGACCGGGCCGAGGCCGTCGCGCTCGAGGCCGTGCTCCGCGTCGCCTGGCGCCGCGCGCGGCCCGACCCGCTCGCCTTCGCCGCCCGCTGCGGCTACCCCCACCTCGACCCCTGGCAGGCCGACCTGCTCACCTCCCGGCGCCACCAGGTGATCCTCAACTGCAGCCGGCAGTCCGGCAAGTCGACGACCTCGGCGCTGCTGGCGCTCCACGAGGCGCTGCACCGGCCGTCGGCCCCGGTCCTGCTGCTCGCGCCCTCCCTCCGCCAGTCCCGCGAGCTGTTCCTGAAGGTCAAGGAAGCCGCCCGTACCGCGACCATCGGCATCGCCGACGAGTCCGCCGAGCGGGTCATCCTCGAGGGCGGCGGTCGGGTCGTTTGCCTCCCCGGGCACGAGGCCACCATCCGGGGCTTCAGCGGCGTCGGCCTGCTCGTGGTGGACGAAGCCTCCAGGGTCTCCGACGACCTGTACTACGCCGTCCGGCCGATGCTCGCTGTGTCGGGTGGCCGCATCGTCCTGCTCTCCACGCCCTTCGGCCGCCGCGGCTTCTTCTTCAAGGAGTGGGACGAAGGCCAGGGCTGGCACCGGGTCGCCATCACCGCCGAGCAGTGCCCGCGCATCCCGGCTGAGTGGCTGAAGGAGGAGCGGGCCGCGATCGGCGAGTGGTGGTACCGGCAGGAGTACGGCTGCGCGTTCGTGGACACCCTCGACCAGGTCTTCCGGTACGAGGACGTCGCCGCCGCCTACGACGACGACGTCGAGCCGCTGGACCTGCCGGTGTTCAGGAGTGCGTAACCGGGCGCTCGGCCTCGACCTCGGCCAGGCCCAGGACCACACGGCCCTCGCCCTCGTCGAGTGGGAGCAGCCCCCCGACGGCGACCGCGTCTACCGCCTGCGCCACCTCGAGCGCCTCCCGCTCGGCACCGGCTACCCGGCCATCACCGCCCACGTCAAGGAACTGATGGAGACCGACGAGCTCGCCGACCGAACGGCGCTGGTCGTCGACGCCACCGGCGTGGGACGGGGGGTCGTCGACTTCCTACGGCACGCTGGTCTGTCGCCTGTGCCGGTCAACGTGCACGGTGGTCGCGAATCCACCGTGGACGGACTCGGCTACCACAACGTCCCGAAGCGGCTCCTCGTCGGCGTCGCTCAGGTGCTCCTGCAGGACCGACGACTCCGGTTCGCCGCTGCTCTGCCGATGGTGAAGGTGCTCGAGGACGAGTTGCTGAAGTTCGAGGTGAAGATCACCGAGTCGGGCACCGACGTCTACGGCGCCTGGCGCGAGGGCGCGCACGACGACCTGGTCTTCGCGCTCTGCCTCGGCGTCTGGTACGGCGCGTACCGGGCACCGCTGCAGGCGCCCATCGTCCACGGCAAGGTGGGCCGCACCACCGAGCGGACCGCCGAGAGGCGGGAGCGCGAGCGGCGCCGCTTCTTCTCCGAGAAGGGCGTCGACCCGTGGGGCGGGAAGCGGATCGTCGTCGGCCGCAACGGCGTCGGGAGGTACTGAGTGCTCGAGGCTGCCCTGATCGCGCTCGTCGCCTTGACGATGCTCTCCTTCCTGGCGCTGATCTGGGCCAGTGAGCAGGGCAAGCGCTGATGCCCAGGCCCAAGCCCCGCGCCCTGGCCGAGTCGGAGGTCCAGGCCGCCGTCTCGGAGATGATCGCCTTCTACAAAGGCCAGGACGCCGCGATCGACGACGTGCGCGAGGTCGTCGAGGGCCGGAACACGGTCAAGATCGACGACGCCTACCTCACGACGCTCTACGTCCACCGCGACCCGACCGCGACCGACCACGTGCTCACCACCGGCGCGATGCTCACGGTCAACCGGCCGAAGCTGCAGCTCACCTTCGAGTCGCGGAGCCTGGCGACCGAGAAGCTCAAGACCGAGCTGGAGCCCGCCCTCGAGACGCTGATCCTCGACGACGCCGGCCTGAAGGGCGAGACGTACAGCCGGGTCGGCGCGAGCCTGTCCCAGGACGGCGGCGCCTGGTCCTCCCTGATCGCCGACCTCGACGCCTGGAAGGGCGCCGGCAACCGCTACGCGATCAAGCGCAACGCCAAGAACGCCGACGGCACGCCCGCCTACGCCGACGACGACGGCTACCCGACCGCCGAGGGCAGCAAGAGCGGCGAGGAGAAGTACATCGCGGCGACCGACAAGGCCAAGCGCCGGAGCCGCTGCGTCCTGCAGTGGCGCTACCGCGACCCGAAGACGGTCTACCCGGTGTGGCTCGGGGAAGACGAGCTCGGCGCGGTGCTGGTCGTGACCGAGCACCCGAAGTGGACGACCTTGTCCGAGTACGCGATGACGCTCGACGACGCGGGGAACATCGTCGACGTCGCGGTCGGCCAGCCGATGCAAGAGAACACGCCGCGCATCACCGGCGAGAAGATCAAGAAGATCGAGCACTGGACGGCCAACACCGTCTGCTACTACCTGACCACCGGCAAGAACGTCCGCAAGGTCCAGGAGATCACCCACAACTACGGCTTCGTCCCGTTCGCCTGGTCCTACGGCTGGCGGCTGCCGCACTGGTCGAACATCAAGGTCGGCTGGGGCTCCGTCGCCGTGATGCTCCAGTCCGTCAAGTACCTCTCCTACCTCAAGACGCTCGAGGCGAACCTGGCCGCGGGCTCCGTGGCCCCGGCCTACAAGCGCATCGTCCCGGTCGGCGGGGATATCGTCCGGGACCGGCAGCACAACGCGGTCTTCTACACCGAATTGCGGCCCAACCAGGTGTTGAACCTGCAGCCGGGCGAGGACGTCGTCCCGATCCAGCAGGCCGCGCCGAACCAGTACATCCGGGAGCAGATCGTCGGCGAGGAACAGAAGATCGTCCAGCTGCGCGGCCCCGTCGCCGAGGGCAACCTGAACGACGCCCAGAACGGCTTCGCGATCGAGTCGGTCAAGTCCGACCGGGCCGTCAAGAACTCCCCGTTCACGGCCGGCCTGCAGGGGCACCTCGAGCAAGTCACGTCCCTGGCGATCCGGCTGCTGCGGGGGAAGATCAAGGAGAGCGTCTGGGTCCGGCCGAGCGGGGAGGACGGCGGGACGTGGATGTCGATCAGCCCGGCCGACCTCGAGGACGAGCCGGCCGTGCGGTGGGACGTCTCCCCCGAGCAGGCGGCCGGCGCGATCGTCGAGGCGCGGTTGTGGCACGAGCGGCTCCAGGCCGGCACGGCCGGGCCGGATCAGGCGATCACGGCCCTCGGCGACAACCCGCAGGACGTCTACGAGGACCAGATGCGGGCCAAGATCCGGCAGGACCCGGCCGTCTACAACCTGGCGTTGGCCGAGACGTTCGCCGAGTACGCGCGGGGCGACCTGCTCCGGCGGATGCAGGCCGCGCAGCAATCCGTCGCGACCGGGCAGGTGCCGCCGCAACCCGGCTCGGCTGCCGGCGGGATGGGCGCCGGCGGGATGATGGGCGACGTCGGCGCCCAGACGATGAGCCCGAACGGCCAGGGCGCGACGCCCCAGAGCTCCCAGGCGGCCGGTATCGGGGGGTTGAGCTACGGCGTGCCCGCCCACGTCGGGGTCCCGACCCGGGCCGCGGTGGCCCAGGTCCAGGACATCGGGAGGTAGCGTGCCCGACCACGAGCTGCGCCGCGTCGCCAAGGCCGTCGTCGGCGACATCGACCGGGGGTCCAAGGCCGCGGCCGACACCGTGCTCGGCCGGGAGGGCGGCCCCGACGGGGCACGCACCACGCGCCAGCGGACCGTCGACCACGTCCGGGCGGCCTGGCCCGACCCGCAGCTCAGGCAGCAGATCTTCCAGCGGATGGTCCCGAGCGTGCAGGGGCCGGACGGGAAGGTCTACCCGGCCAGGAACGGCCTCGCGTACTTCGAGAACCTGCTCGCCGAGGCGTTCCCGCTAGGATGGCCGCCGCCTGTGCCGCCGCCGGTGATGGGCGCGGGCGGGTTCGAGCCGGCTCCCGTGGATCTCGGCGGCGACTGATGGCATCCGCCCGCGACACCGCGCTGCAACAGGTCTACCAGGACGCGCTCGCTTCCGGCCTCGACGAGGAGGGGGCGCGCGCCGCCGTGGCCGTGGCGGCGACGGAAGGGGGCTACACCGGCAACCTCGGCGACAACGGCCAGAGCGCCGGGACGTTCCAGTTGTACAGCGGCGGCCAGTTGCCGGGCTACGCCAGCAGCCAGGGGATGGGCACGCAGCAGGCCATCGCCTACTTGCAGCGGAACCCGCACGCGGCCAACCGGTGGGCGCTCTCGGGCTACCTCGGGAACGCGATCCGCCGGGGGCAGCAGGCCGGGCTGCGCGGGCCGGGCTTGGCGACCTACGCCCAGCAGCACGGGCAGGTGAGCGTGTCTCCGGAGCGGGCCGGCCAGAACTACCAGCAGATCTTCTCGCCGGGTGGTCCGAAGGTGCAGCTCAGCGTCCAGGCAGGAGGCAGCCCGGTGGCGGTTTCGGAGACGGCCAAGCGCATCCAGGCCCAGCTCGCCGAGAAGCGCCGGCAGCTCGAGGTGCTCAAGAACCGGGTCGACGTGCTCGACCAGCCCGCCACCGGCGAGGCCGCCTCGGACGAGGACCTGGACAAGCAGCGGCTCGCCCGCCTGCGCCAGGTCCGCTCCGAGATGGCCGAGACGCAGAACGACATCGACCGGCTCGAGAAGGAGGAATCCGCCGAGGCGGACAAGGCGGCCAAGGCCGAGGCGGCCCCGGCGCGCGTCACCGCCTCGGACGGCACGGTCTACGAGCGCCAGCCGGACGGCACCTGGTTGCCCGCGACCGGGCTGCCGAGCGGGCCGAGGGCGACGGCGCCGAAGGCGACCCGCACCTACACGAAGGGCGGCGTCACGGTCAGCGAGACCGAGTCGGACACGGGCGGCTTCCAGCCGCTGCCGGAGGGCGTCTACGACCCGGCCACGCAGATGACCGCCTACCAGACCGCCGAGCTCCCGATCCAGCGGCAGAACGCCGCCTCCTCGGCCCTGGGCGCCGCCGCCAACTACCTGAGCGCCCAGGTGCAGCAGGGACGCCTCTCCTACGAGCAGGGCGTGAAGGCGTTCGACTACATCCGCACGCTGATGCCCTCGGTCGACGTGGGCGGCCAGAAGTACGCCTACGGTTTCACGCCCACCGAGGCCGGACGCGGCCTGCGCGCGCCGGCGATCCGGGCCGGACCGGACCTCACGCCGGAGGACGTCTACAAGGCCGTCGCCGGCCCCGGCGGATCCCCGGCGGGGCAGCAGGTTACCGCCGGGGCCGCCGGCGGCTTCCAGCCGCAGCCCCAGCAGCCGCAGCCGACGCCGCAAGGGCCGTCCGTCCCGCAGTTCGGCTCGGTCGGCGCGCTGCTCCAGCAGCAGCAATCGCTCGACGCCGACATCGACAAGACGCGCCAGCTGCTGCTGTCGAAGGGCTACCCCGAGCAGGTCGCCGACGCGGCGGCCCGCCGCTTGCTGGGCGCCGGCCGCACGGCCGGCCAGACGCCGTTCTAGGAGGCCGGTGTGGTTCAACTGACGTTCGAGGAGTGGCTGCAGAAGGCCATCGCCGACGCCACGGCCGAGTACCAGGCCGGCAACCTCGCCCTGAACCGCGACATCTTCTCGAACATCAGCCTGCCCCAGTCCTACGGCGGCCTGACCGGCTTCCTGCCGTCGGGCTACCCCGGCTACGGCGGCCTGCCCACGTTCGGCGCCCTGACCGACACGCTGGGCGCTTTCGGCTACACCGGCAACGACCCGCGCTGGGCGCAGATGGGCTACGGCGCGAACGAGCAGACGCTGCCGTTCCGCAACCTGGTCCTGAACGCCCAGCAGATCCAGGGCGGCTGGGCGCAGCAGGCCTCGAACCGGGCGCTGCAGCAGGCCGAGGTGGACGCGCAGATGTCGCTCGACACCGGCCAGCCGTACATCGGCGGCCAGCCGGCCCCGGGGTGGCTCCGGCCCTACGCGGGCTGGGCGCGCGAGTTCATGCAGCGCAACGGCGGCCTGGTGCCCAACGGCCCCGACTTCAACGCGGCGCTGCAGCGGGGCGAGGTCCACACCGACGACGGCGGCCGGGTCGACCCCGGCGGCACGGTCTCCTACTACAACCCGCAGACGGGCTGGCAGGTCGGCGGCCGCGTCGACCAGCAGTCCGGCCGGGTGGTGCGCAGCGCGCAGGGCCAGCCGGGCGAGATCCAGATGCAAGCTTTCGGGATGTCGACGGGGCCGCAGATGGGCGGCCAGTCCACTTTCTACCAGGGGCCGGGCGCGGGCGGCTACGGCGGTGCCGGCGGCGCCACGCGGTCCCTCTTCGGCCAGGGCGACCCGCGGAGCCAGGCCCAACGCGTCCTGGAGGAGCAGGGCCGGCAGTACGACCTGGGCTTCGGCCAGCGCCAGCGGGAGTTCGACACCGAGACGGCGCTGCGGGCGCTGCAGCAGGAGAGCCAGCTCAGCGCCGACCCGTTCCAGCAGGTCCAGTACCGCTACGGCCTCGGGCAGGCCGGCATCCCCAACGTGATCAACGCCGTCGCCGGCCGGGGCGTGCTGCCGGGCGTGCAGGGCGGGCAGGGCCAGGCCCCGGACCGGCCGACGCTCGGGAACCAGGTCGCGCGGGTCGGGGGCCAGCCCACCTTCGGCCAGCCCGGCGGTCCGGCGGGCCTCGAGCAGCAGGCCGGCGCGCTCGGCCCGCTCTCGCAGATCAACGCGCGCAACTACCTGCGGGCCGGCCCGCTCGGCCAGCAGTACGTCAACTCGGCGTACCGCTGGGCCGGCCAGGCCCAGAACGACCAGGACGTGCAGGAGGCCGTGCGCCTCGGCCTGCCCCAGTTCGCCCGTCGGGGCCTGCCTTCGTTCGGCAGAATCGCGTAGAAGGAGAACACCAATGCCCAAGAGTCTCGGTCCCCAACCCCGGCGCCCCGGCAACAGCACGGTCAGCGGCGGCAACACGCCCGACACGACCAGCCGCGCGCCCGACAAGCACAACGTGAACAGCCCGCCCCCGACCCACCGGCCGATGCCGCCCTACACCCGCGGCGGCAAGGGCTCGAAGGGGTAGCCGGATGTCTCCGCTCGAGAAGGGTTCCAGCAAGGCCGTGATCGGCCGCAACATCAAGGAGATGATGGCCTCCGGTAAGCACACCCAGAAGCAGGCCATCGCCGCGGCGATGCGCCAGGCCGGGAAGAGCACCAGCAAGAAGAAGTAGATGCCCGGCTCCTTCCCGACCATCATCCCCGAGGACGAGCGGCGTCTGGTCGCCGCGCGCCGCTTCGACGCCTACACGGCTCCCCACCTGGCGCCGCTACCCGACGAAGGCCCGTACCCCGGCTCGCTCCCCCAGGGCGGCTTCGACCCCAACGCGGCCTTCTCCCTGCCGCCCGAGCCCGAGTCCGGCGGCTTTATGCCGGGCGCGACCGCCTACGATGCCCAACAGACGGCCTTTCCTCCCGGGGTGGCGGATCAGTCCACCCCACCGGGAATAGCCGGCCCAGCGCCAATCCAGGCGGACTTTCAAGGGCAAGTTGGGCCGCCTGCTCTCGACCCGAGCCAGGAGCTGGCGAAGTTCCACGCCCACCTGGAGGGCCTCGGGTTCGACACGTCGAAGATGGTCGGAGGCCAGCGGCCGGCGGGCGAGGGCGCGTCCGTCGGCGGGAGGTGGGGCCGACCGATCTCTTCGGGGCTCGAGCAGTCCGTCGAGGAGGCCACGCGGCCGGCGTTCGACGTCCTGAACCGGATCGGCGTGGGCGCGCAGCGGGCGCTCTCGTCGGTGCCGAGCCCGCTGCCGGGCTTCTTGCCCGCGGGTGCGGACGTGGTCGGGGCGCTGCAGGAGGCGGGGCGGGCCAACCTCGGGAACGTCGCGCTGATGCAGACGCCGGACGCGGAGCTGACGCCGGCGCAGGTCGAGCGCAAGCGCGGTCTGGGTCTGGACCTGGCGATGGGCGTCTCCGGGGGCGCCGGGGCCGTGCCGCCCGAGGAGATCGGGGCCGCCACCCTGAAGGGCGCGGCGCAGGAGATCGCCGCTTCGCCGGGCGGGCGGGCCGTGGGCGCGCTCGAGAACGCGGTCGGGGCGGTGCGGCGCACGGTCCAGGACTTCCTCGCGGGCGGACCGGGCACCTACGTCGGGTACCGCGGCGGCAGGCCCGGCGCGACCGGAACCAGGTTGATCGGCGGCACCTACGTCGCCCAGAGCCCGGCCTACGCCAAGCACTTCGCTGACTGGGAACCGGGCGGCGTCGTGCAGCGCGTCGAGGTGGACGTGGGTCGGCCGTTCAACCTGCAGGAGGGGGAGAACGCGTTGCGCCTGGCCGAGGCTGAGGTCGCCGCCGCGAAACGCCCCGCCGCCGAGGCCGCGCCCTTGGCCGAGATGTACCGCACCCGTGGTTTGTCGTACCTGACGCCTTGGGCGCGGACGTGGCTCGAGGCGAACGGGTACGACGCGGTCGTCTCCGCGCACGACCTGGGCGCCGCCGGGGTGTCGGGGCCGGTGTTGATCGCGCTCGACCCGCGGGCCGTCCGCTTCCTGCCGGAGGGCGCCTCCGCGGGCCAGGTGCCCGTCGGCGCGGCCGTCCACGCCGGCGGGGCCGTCGCCGGCGGCCTGGGCGGCTACGCCACCGCCGAGCCCCAGCAGCCCGGGGAGTCGGACCGGGATTACGCGCTCCGGGTCGCGGGCCGGACCGCCGCCGGCGCCGTCCTGGGCGGGGTCGGCGGGATGGCCGCGACGTCCGAGGGCCGGGCCGCGCTGCGGGGTCTGGGCGCGCGGGCGAAGCAGGCCGGGATCGTGCCGGGCCTCTCGCTCGAGGAGGCCCAGGCGCCCGCGGCCCAGGAGCTCGAGCGCCTGCGCCT